>JAZQLB010000283.1:0-5968 GCA_045542475.1 Lachnospiraceae bacterium
TAATGCGATTCCAATAGAGAATACAACCAAGACTACAGCTACGGATGGTTCTTTTAAGTTTATGCTGGCAAGTAATATTGAGGCGGCAGAGCTTAAGGACAAGCTTAGTGTTATGATGACTCAGATTACGGAGCAGGGCGAGAAGATATCCAAGCATATGGATATTAGTGATATGAAGCGTTATAGAGAGCTTGTTAAGGGATTTATGAATGAGGTTGTGTCCCATTCGTATGAGTTTTCGAGAGAGAATTTCCTTGATAGAAGAGGAAGACACAGGGTGTACGGAATTGTTAAGCAGGTAGACAAGAATCTGGATGATTTGGCTAACGAGCTTATGAAGGAAGAGAAGGATAATATAGCAATTCTTAATAAGGTTGACGAGATAAGAGGCTTGTTACTGGACATTGTTATTTAAGGGGGTTGGACTATGGCAGGTTTTAAAGATATTCTTGGACATGATAATATTATTACTCATTTAAAGAATGCGATTACTATGGAAAAGGTTTCTCATGCATATATTTTTAATGGCGAGGATGGTTCGGGAAAAAGTATGCTTGCCAAAGCATTTGCAACGGCTTTGCAGTGTGAAGAGCATAGCGGAGAGCCTTGTGGTAAATGTCGTTCATGTATTCAGTCTGCGAGCATGAACCAGCCGGATATTATATATATAAGTCACGAGAAGCCTAATTCAATAGGTGTTGATGATATAAGAACGCAGCTTGTGGATGATATGATTATTAAACCATATAGCAGCAGATATAAAATATACATTGTGGACGAGGCGGAGAAGCTGACTGTGCAGGCACAGAATGCCATGTTAAAGACAATCGAGGAGCCGCCGGCATATGGAATTATCATTTTTCTGACTAATAATTCTGATAATTTCCTGCAAACAATTTTATCGCGTTGTGTAATGCTTCATTTAAGACCGGTTAAGAATGAGCTTATTATTAATTATCTTATGAAGGAATGTCAGGTTCCTGAATATCAGGCACAGTTGTGTGCTGCATTTGCACAGGGAAGACCTGGAAGAGCCGTTAAGCTTGCAAAATCAGCGGATTTTGAAGAGATTAAGTCAGACATTATTAATCTCTTAAAAAATATTTATAGTATGGATTTGTCAGCTTTAGTTGGTGTAATTAAGCAGATTAATGAATATGATATAAGCATTGATGATGTTCTTGATATAATGACCTTGTGGTTTAGGGATGTGCTGATGTTTAAAGCAAGTGGTAATCCTAATGGTCTTATTTTTGAGGATGAGCTTAACGAAATTAGAAGGAGTGCAGGCAGAAGCACTTATGAGGGACTGGAGATTATTATGGAGGCCTTCGATAAGGCAAAAAAACGTCTTAGAGCCAATGTTAATTTTGATATGACAATGGAGCTTCTGCTTTTAACTATAAAGGAGAATTAGGTTTATGATAAAGGTTATAGGAGTAAGATTTAGAAGTGTGGGCAAGATATATTATTTTGACCCGCTGGATATGGAGATAGAGCAGGGGCAGCATGTTATTGTTGAGACTGCAAGAGGTGTGGAGTACGGCTATGTAGTGCTTGGCATCAGAGAGGTTGAAGAGAGTAAGGTTATACTTCCTCTTAAGTCGGTAATAAGAATTGCTACACCGGAGGATGACGAGCAGGAACTTAATAATAAGGCTAAGGAAAAGGAAGCCTTTAAGATATGTCTTGAGAAGATTAAGAAACATAATCTTGAGATGAAGCTTATTGATGCGGAATATACATTTGATAATAATAAGGTATTATTCTATTTTACAGCGGATGGAAGAATTGATTTTAGAGAGCTGGTTAAGGATCTGGCTGCGGTATTTAAGACAAGAATTGAGCTTAGACAGATTGGTGTTAGAGATGAGACTAAGATTTTAGGTGGTATCGGCATCTGTGGCAGACCGCTTTGCTGCAGCACTTACCTTTCAGAGTTTATTCCAGTGTCTATTAAGATGGCAAAGGAGCAGAGCTTATCACTTAATCCTACTAAGATTTCAGGTGTGTGCGGAAGACTTATGTGCTGTCTTAAAAATGAAGAGGAGACCTATGAGGAGCTTAACAGCAAGCTGCCTAATGTAGGGGATTTTGTTACAACTCCTGATAAGTTAAAGGGAGAGGTGTCAAGTGTAAGTGTGCTCCGTCAGCTGGTTAAGGTTATTGTTACCTTGGAGAATGACGAGAAGGAAATCAGGGAATATAAGGTGGAGGAGCTTAGGTTTAAGCCTAAGAGACGTCACGATAATAATTATATTAATGATGATGAGCTTAAGGCACTCGAGGCATTAGAACGTAAGGAAGGAAAGTCAAAATTAGATGACAATTAGTCTTAAAGAGAACGAACGTCTTGATGATTTACAGCGTAACGGCTACAAATTAATACAGAACTCTACCGTATTCTGCTTCGGCATGGATGCGGTATTGTTATGTGCTTTTTCTAACGTAAAGGAAGGGGAAAACGTTATTGACCTTGGAACAGGCAACGGCGTTATCCCTATTTTATTAAAGGGAAGAACTAAGGGAAAGCATTTTACAGGGCTTGAAATTCAGGATATTAATGTGGATATGGCAAGACGAAGCGTGGAATATAATGGTATACAGGATAGTGTTGAGATAGTTCAGGGTGATATTAAGGATGTATTTTCACAGTTTAAAAAGGCAGCCTTTGATGTGGTAACCAGTAATCCGCCATATATGAATGAGAATCACGGGCTTACTAATCCTGAGAGCCATAAGGCGATAGCAAGGCATGAGCTTTTGTGTACTTTAGAGGATGTGGTTAAGGCGGCATCAGGACTTCTTAAGGTGGGCGGAAGATTTTATATGGTACATAGACCTCATAGGCTGGATGAGATATTTGAGGCGATTAAGGCTAATGGAATGCAGCCAAAGAGGGTAAGGCTTGTATATCCATTTGTGGATAAGGAGCCTAATATGGTGCTGATTGAGTCTATTAAGGGGGCTAAGCCTATGGTGAAGTTTGAGAAGCCTCTTATTATATATAAGGAGCCGGGTGTGTATACTCAGGAGGTATTGGATTTATATGAGTGATGAGAAAAAGGGATGTTTATATCTGTGTGCAACTCCGATAGGTAATCTGGAGGATATGACCTTTCGTTGTATAAGGATTCTTAAGGAAGCAGATATAATTGCAGCGGAGGATACAAGAAACAGCATTAAGCTGCTTAATCATTTTGAGATAAAAACACCTATGACCAGCTACCATGAGTTTAACAAGGTGGATAAGGCAAGGGTGCTTGTGGATAAAATGCTAAAGGGTGAGACTGTAGCGTTGATAACTGATGCCGGAACACCAGGCATATCTGACCCTGGCGAGGAGTTAGTACGTCAGTGTGTGGAGGCAGGAATTGAGGTTACGTCCATTCCGGGAGCAGCAGCCTGTGTGAATGCTCTTATTATATCGGGGCTGCCTACCAGGAGATTTGCCTTTGAGGCATTTTTACCTTCGGATAAGAAGGAGAGGCAGGAGATTTTAACAAGTCTTGAGAACGAGACCAGAACATTGATTATATATGAAGCTCCACACAGACTTATTAAGACCTTGGAGGAGCTTAAGAGCCATCTTGGTGATGATAGGAAAATATCAGTCTGCAAGGAGCTTACTAAGAGGCATGAGACAGTATTTAGAGCTACCCTGTCAGAGGCGGTGAAGTATTATAATCTTAACGAACCGAAGGGTGAGTATGTACTGGTAATCGAGGGAAAAAGTATGCTGGAGATTAAGCGGGAAAAGCAGGCAGCATGGGAGGAAATGTCGGTTAAGGAGCATATGCTTTTATATCTTAATCAGGGCATGGATAAAAAGGATGCCATGAAGCAGGTGGCAAAGGATAGAGGCGTGTCAAAAAGAGACATATATAATGAAACTCTTGATATATAGAGGAGGGGCAACATATGAATATACCGGATAATATTTTAAAAAGAAGTTTAAGGAATGTATATTTTATATGGGGAAGCGGCAGAACCACCGCTGCTAATATTCTTTCAGAAAAATATGGAATATATGTGTATCATACTGATGATGAAAGAAGTATGCATGTAAGGAATGCGGACAGCGCTTATCAGCCTGCAATGCTTAGGACTGTTAATGATTATAATGCTTTGGAGCGCGAGGATGCAGAAGAGTGGGAAAAGGATATTATAAGAGAATTTACCTCCATGGTAGTAATTGATCTGATAGAGATGGCAACCAAGCATGATATTATTATTTGCGAGGGAGATATTGATATTGACCAGATAATGCCGGTGGTTACTAATGCGGTGACTATTTCTAATTATAGCGATACTGTGAAGGATCAGGGGATTCCGGAGGAGACACAGAAATATGGCGTAAAGCAGATTGTTCGTACAGATGATATCAGTGCAGAGGAGACTGCACTTAAGATTGCAGATTACTTTGGTTTTAAGGCAAAATAGGCATCTATTGCGAAGGGAGTTATTATGGGGAAAAAGCTAAATAGGACAAGCCTTAGGTCATTACTTAAGGTATTAGGAAAAAACAGTATTCAGACTATTCGATGTGGTGAGGAATATATAATCTACGACAGAGGTGTTGCAGGCGATATAAATGGTGCTACATGGCAGGATAGGTGTGTGCTGTTTTTCTTGTATTCATATGAATATGCACAGCTGGATGAGAACGGTGGAATTAATGTGTGTATGAGGAGTCTTATGCGGACATGGGAACTGTTTTTGGTGTATGTGTGTGTGGTAGTCATTGCGTATTGGCTGTAGTATAAAATTATTACTAAAAATGGAGGATAGATATGAAAGAATTAACATCGGCAGCAGCAAATAAATTGGTAAAGGCATTAGAGGAGGAAAAGACATACCTCTTAACAATGGAGGATACTTCAAGTGTGTATGTTATGGCAGAGGGCGAAAGGGCAGAGATTCCAGCCTACGATTATAATGAGACACAGCGCAAAATTGATGAAATCGATGGAAAAATAAGAGTGTTAAAGCATGCCATTAACTGTTTTAATGTTACAACGAAGCTTTCTGAGCTTGACATTACAATTGATGAAGCTTTAGTTGAGATGGCACAGCTAAATCGTAAGAAATTCAAGCTTGATATTATGCGAAAGAGGCTTCCAAAGGCAAGAAAAAACGAGGGCATATATAGAAATAACAGCATGATTGAGTATACATACATTAACTATGACATAGATACTGTTCAAAGGGATTATCAGGAGGTCAGCGACAGAATTATTAAGCTTCAGATGGCGCTTGATTTGTGTAATCAGACAATGACCTTTAGTGTGGATGTGTAAAGGCTGCTTCTGAGAGTGATTAAATAAGTGGATTTTCCGGATGTCTGGTCATGTTTTCTTATGGAAAATTGTGGTGCTTGGTTATTGCAGGTTGCAGTTCCTGGTTATTACGTTATTTCTTATTTGATGATGTTTAAGGTTATTTTTCAAAGTGATTTTTTTGACTGGATGTCGAAAACCTGAATTATACCTGCTGTGGCAGGCGTAGTGGGCGTGGAGGTTCGGTTTTAGACGCTAATAAAGGGTTGGGTAGAGATGGTAAGTGGAGGCAGGTATGATTTGCAGGGCAAAGATAAGTGATGCAGAGGCAATCGCAAAAATGGCGGTGCTGATGTGGGATAATAATACAGTTGATGGGCTCAAAGAAGAGTTTGAGGAGCTTATTAAGGGCGATGAAAGTGTTATTTTCTATAAAATGGTTGATAATCAGATGGCAGGCTTTGCACAGTGCCAGCTAAGACATGATTATGTGGAGGGAACTGACAGCACCCCGGTCGGGTATCTGGAAGGGATATTTGTTATGCCGGAATATAGAAAGCATGGTATTGCGAAGGAGATGCTGACAGCATGTGAGGAATGGACGTTAAAGCAGGGATGCACGGAATTTGCCAGCGATTGTGAGCTGGATAATGTGGATAGTCTTAGATTTCATTTGAAGATGGGATTTG
>JAZQLB010000284.1:0-5798 GCA_045542475.1 Lachnospiraceae bacterium
CTACTATGTGAATAATAAGAAAATTACCAATCTGTCAATTAGACTTGTTTCTTCAAATGGCGTAACAGCTTTTTCAGATACCACGGAAAAAGCAGGACGTGCACTTATGGAAATACTTTTAGAGCGTAACGGAAGTATTGAAACCAATGGTGGAAATGTGATGCAGGAAAATGCATTTGATACATACTATGATAATTTGTTTGGCAGGAAGAAAAAGTAGAGATTAACTATTGAGATTAGGGTGTTAAAAGAGTGCTTCGCACCTGTATCATACTGGTGAATTGTCTGAAAAATGTATATTTTATATCCAAATTAAACAACTTTAAAAAAGTGCTTGCATTTTGGAATATTATATAGTAATATAAACAAGTACTTGATACGGCTCGTTGGTCAAGGGGTTAAGACGCCGCCCTCTCACGGCGGAAACAGGGGTTCGATTCCCCTACGAGCTGCTATTTAATCAAGTGCCTGTTATGGCTCGTTGGTCAAGGGGTTAAGACGCCGCCCTCTCACGGCGGAAACAGGGGTTCGATTCCCCTACGAGCTGCTGACTATTTGCTAAAAGTTTCAACTTTTTGAATAGCCCAACCCGAAGAGTATCGAAGTTAATACTTCGATATTTTTTTTGCTTTTTAATAATATGTATGGTACAATAGTCACAAGGGTATAGGTTTATTGTAATTGTTGGCGGCTTTTTTATAATATATAGAAGCAAATGGGGGATTTTATGAACAGACATATACATATTATATATTTTTTATTTATTGCTATAGCGGTCGGTATGGTAATAATGGCATTGTATTTTACGCCGATGCCGCCGGAAGATACAACAATTGATATTATCGAGCCGGTTATGACCAATCAGCTTAATGAGTCGGAGAGAGAATTTGTTTTTGATGTAAGCGATATTGATACATATAAAAAGGATATAGTTTTTTTTGCAAAGCATCAGTATGTGAAAATATATGCGGATAACGAGCTGATATATGAATATACGGAGAATGGCGGAATATGGGGAAGGACTACAGGTGCTATATGGAATTTTATGGATATTCCCTATGGAACCGAAGAGTTTAAGGTATGCTTTAGTGCAGCCTATGACGAAGTGAAGAAGGATGTTCCTGTCTTTTATCTTGGAGACAAGCTTGTAATATTCCAGTATATATACAGGAACTCAATTCTAACAGTGCTTACAAGTATTCTTATTATGATTGTAGGTATTGTACTTATTGTATACTGGTCATTTCTTAAAAACAGGTTTGAGATTAATAAGAGTATGTTATACCTTGGTATGCTTTCGTTTCTGTTCGGTGTGTATTCCCTTAATGAGACTAACGCGGCGATTATTGGATTGAGACATCATACGGGACTGGTTTTTATGACTTATATACTGGTCATGTCGTTGAGTTCTACAGCTATTCTTTTTATAAGGGAATTTGTTGGAACTATTGAAAATGTATTCTGGAAGCTGTTGTGTATAGCAAATGCTGTTGAATTTGTTGTATGTATGACCCTGCAGTTCTTGAATATATTGGATCTTAGAGAGACTTTGGTGTGCAGTCATGTACTTATATGTGTATCAGGCATATATATTTTTATAACTCTGTTTGTAAAGATATGCCGCCATGAGTATTCAAATATGCTTAGAGCCAGCTTTATTGGTGTAGGAATACTTGTTTTATCAATTGTGTTTAATCTGGCAGTATATTATGAAAATACATCAAATGCGGATACTAACGTAGTCGGAAGAATTGGTTTTCTTATATTCATATTTATTTTAGGCAGGGAAACAGCGAGAAATTCATTGGAGCTTATGGAAAAAGGGCGTAAGGCAGAAACCTATGAGGAACTGGCAGTTACGGATATGCTGACCGGACTAAGAAACCGCAATGCATATATTGCAGAGGTTGAGACATTAAAGGAATGCAATGATATTCTTGTTATTACCTTTGACTTAAATGACCTTAAACGTTGTAATGACACGAAAGGTCATGCCGAAGGTGATAATTATATTCTGAGTGCAGCTAATATCATAAAAAGAAGCTTTTCAACCTATGGAACCTGCTACAGAATTGGTGGAGATGAGTTCTGTGTTATAATAAAGAAAGCATCAACCTGTCCTCTTTCAGAAATGCTGAAATCACTTGAGGATGAGCAGAAAAAATATAATGAATTGAAGCCTGGCTTTAATATGAATATAGCATATGGCTATGCAGTATATGACAGTAATAAAGATGCTGATATAGAACAGACCAGAGGCAGGGCTGATTCATTAATGTATAAACATAAAAGAAAAATCAAACAGGAAGCAAATTTGTAATAACCTCTGTTACAAAATGGCAGCAATAACCACAAAGAAAGCTGCTGTTTTGTAACAGTTTTTTGTTAGGAAATGCTAAAAAAGAGTTGACCGTAAAGAATGATTATGGTAAAATACAGTAGTGGCAGTTAATTATATTATTATCTGAAATTATGGATGTTCAATCCAGGATAGTCTCATTCATTTCCTTTTGGAGAGGGACTTCAGATTTTTCCGGTAAAACTATACTAAGAGGGAGAGGGGGACAGGATTATTATACAAATCGAAAATTTGTTCGAAAAAGGTATTGACATTTTTTTTAGTGTGTAATATATTAATATTATACACGAACATAAGTTCTTTTGGGACGGATTAATATTTAATTGAAGGAGATATTTATTATGGCTAAGGAAGATAAGATTAGAGCATTAGAGGCAGCAATATCGAATATAGAGCGTTCATACGGTAAGGGTTCAATTATGAAGCTGGGAGATTCAGCATCCACTCTTAATGTGGAGACTATTCCTACAGGTTCAATCAGTCTTGATATTGCCCTTGGAATGGGAGGAGTTCCTAAGGGAAGAATTGTGGAGGTATACGGACCGGAATCAAGTGGTAAGACAACAGTTGCGTTACATATGGTGGCAGAGGTTCAGAAGCGAGGCGGTATTGCAGGCTTTATTGATGCTGAGCATGCACTTGACCCAGTATACGCCAAGAATATCGGTGTTGATATTGATAATCTGTATATATCTCAGCCTGATAATGGAGAACAGGCACTTGAGATTACTGAGACTATGGTGCGTTCAGGAGCGGTAGATATTATTATCGTGGATTCTGTTGCGGCACTTGTGCCTAAGGCAGAGATTGATGGTGATATGGGTGATTCGCACGTGGGTCTTCAGGCTCGTCTTATGTCACAGGCACTTAGAAAGCTTACTGCGGTTATAAGTAAGACTAATTGTATTGTTATTTTTATTAACCAGCTTCGTGAGAAAGTTGGTGTCATGTTTGGTAATCCGGAGACAACTACAGGAGGTAGAGCACTTAAGTTCTATTCTTCTGTCAGAATGGATGTAAGAAGAATTGAGTCACTTAAGATGGGTGGCGAGGTTGTAGGTAACAGAACACGTATTAAGGTAGTTAAGAATAAGATTGCACCTCCATTTAAGGAGGCTGAATTTGATATTATGTTTGGACAGGGAATATCTAAGGAAGGCGATGTTCTCGACCTTGCTGTTAATTGTAATGTGATTATCAAGAGTGGTGCGTGGTTTGCATATAATGATGCTAAGATTGGTCAGGGAAGAGAGAATGCTAAGCAGTATCTTAAGGACAATCCTGATGTATATGCAGAGGTTGAAGCTAAGGTAAGGGCGCATTATAGTATTCAGTCAGATGTGGTATCTGCAGGTACAGAAGAGTAATAATATGCTTATTACGGATGTACAGGATATGGATAAAAAGAGAAAGAAGATATATATTGATTATGAATATGCTTTCTTTCTCTATAATTCTGAGATTAGGAAATATAATATTGTTTCAGGGACAGAATTAAGCGAGAAGGTTTATCATGAGATAAATGAAGAACTGGTTGCCAAGCGTGCTAAGGCGAGAGCTCTTTACATACTTAAGGGCGCACAGAAGACTAAGAAACAATTACTGGATAAGCTTGTTGCAGGAGGGTATTCCATATATCATGCGAAGCTTGCTGTGGAATATGCCAGCAGCTTTGGATATATAGATGATTTACAGTATGCCAGATATTTTGTGGATATGTCGTGTAAGGGAAGAAGCCGAAGGGATATAGAGGGCAGACTGTATCAGCGTGGAATTGACAAGGATATAATTTCTCAGGTTTTATCAGAAACTGACAGAGATGAGGAAGGTGCTATATGGCAGGCTCTTCGTAAGAAGTCTGTTACAATGGAGAATCTTTCGGAGCTTGATTTTGAGCAGAAGAACCGGTTATTTGGCTATTTGATGCGTAAGGGGTTTTCAATGGATTGTATTAATAAGGTGCTTCATACAGAATATTAAGTTGTATTAATATCAATAGAAATAGCATTAATACTTGACACAATTAACAAAAAAGTATAAAATTTATATGTTGTGTTTGTACAATGAAAACTAAATAAGGAGGTGCTCCTGTGTTTGAAACGATTTTAGCTGTAGTAATTACATTTATTATAGTTGCACCTATTACTTGGTTTGTCGCTAATGCATATAGACGTAATGTTATCGAGAAGACAATCGGAAGTGCAGAAGACAAGGCAAGAGAGATAATAGATGAAGCCCTCAAGACAGCAGAGACCAGGAAGAAAGAAGCTCTTTTAGAGGTAAAGGAAGAGTCTGTAAAGGCTAAGAATGAACTCGACAAAGAGAATAAGGAGAGACGTGCAGAACTCCAGAAGTATGAGCGTCGTGTTCTTTCTAAGGAAGAGTCTTTGGACAAGAAGTTAGAAGCCGTTGAAAGACGTGATTCTAATCTTGCCAAGAGAGAAGAGGAGCTTAATCGTAGAAAGCAGGAAGTAGAAGAACTTAGCACAAAGCGTGTGCAGGAACTTGAAAGAATCTCAGGACTTACCTCCGAGCAGGCAAAAGAATATCTTTTGAAAACTGTTGAAGACGAAGTGAAGCATGAAACCGCTGTTATGGTTAAGGAATTAGAGACCAGAGCAAAGGAAGAGGCAAACAAGAAAGCGAAAGAATATGTAGTAACAGCAATACAGAAATGTGCTGCTGATCATGTTGCAGAAGCAACTATTTCCGTAGTTCAGCTTCCAAATGATGAGATGAAGGGTAGAATCATCGGTAGAGAGGGACGTAATATCAGAACTCTTGAGACTATGACAGGTGTTGATCTTATTATAGATGATACTCCTGAAGCAGTAATTTTATCAGGATTTGATCCTGTTAGAAGAGAAGTTGCAAGAATTGCCCTTGAGAAGCTTATTGTTGATGGCCGTATCCATCCTGCAAGAATTGAAGAGATGGTAGAGAAGGCACAGAAGGAAGTTGAGACAATGATGAGAGAGGAAGGCGAGGCTGCTACACTTGAGATAGGTGTACATGGAATTCATCCTGAGCTTGTAAGATTGCTTGGTAAGATGAAGTTCAGAACCAGCTATGGCCAGAACGCTCTTAAGCATTCAATTGAAGTAGCGCATCTTTCAGGTCTTTTAGCAGGCGAAATCGGTGTTGATATCAGAATGGCTAAGCGTGCCGGACTTTTACACGATATCGGTAAGTCTCTTGACCATGAGATGGAAGGCTCACATATTCAGATTGGTGTGGATCTCTGTAAGAAATACAAGGAATCTGATCTTGTTGTTAATGCAGTTGAGGCACATCATGGCGACGTTGAACCACAGTCACTTATTGCATGTATAGTGCAGGCGGCGGATGCTATATCAGCAGCCAGACCGGGTGCTCGTAGGGAAACACTTGAAACATACACCAACAGATTGAAACAGTTAGAAGATATTACCAACAGCTT
>JAZQLB010000285.1:0-6528 GCA_045542475.1 Lachnospiraceae bacterium
GTGAGACCTCGCTCCTAAGTCTCCGTAGATAGTGGATTTCACCTCGGCTAAGAACGCCAAAAAAGGTTATCAAAACATCCGCCCCTGCTTCCTGAATTTCTGTGTACTGCAAGAATGCAATCAGACAATACTTGCCAAGATATACATATTATAATATATCTCAAGAATATATATATGCAGTATATTACTGCTTTGTGCAGCCGCCACAGCCTCCACACGGGCGTGACATCTGCTGGAGGGCAATGTCGTCGTAAATGTAGTTTTCTACGGAGGTTAATAGAGCTATGGCTTGGGATGATATTCCCTCGCCTGCTCCTGTAAAACCCAGACCTTCCTCGGTGGTGGCTTTGACGTTGACACGGTCAATGTCTACACCTAGTGCTTTAGCTATATTGGCACGCATCTGTGGGATGTGGGGTGCCATCTTGGGCTTCTGGGCTATGATTGTGCTGTCAATATTTTCGATAACATAACCCTTATCATTTACTAATTTTACAACCTCTTCAAGAAGCTTAATGCTGTCTGCACCCTTGTATCTTGGGTCGGTATCGGGAAAATGCTTTCCTATGTCACCAAGTGCCGCCGCTCCAAGTATTGCATCTGATATGGCGTGTAAGAGTACATCCGCATCCGAATGTCCTAAAAGTCCCTTTTCATAGGGAATCTCAACACCGCCTATTATAAGCTTTCTGTCCTCCACAAGCTTGTGGACATCATATCCCATTCCAATTCTCATATATTTTCCCTTTCGATATCTACTCCATCCAAAATGGCATCACAGGATATCCGTTACAATCCTTAATGTCAGGATGGTAAAAATTCTTACTTCCATAACGAGCCTTAAGAGGCTTTGTTACCTGCTCATTATATAGGATTAATGAATTCTTAGCAATAACAACCCTTGCAGGATGATATATATTATCAATACCTGCTATTTCAAAGCCATCAAGCTCACATTCCCTACACTCAAGCAGTTCTCCCTCCCGATAAAAGCCGGCTTCTGCCCCTACAAAATCTACTCTGATTGCAGCATTACCATTATAATCTTTTACCATATAGCCTACTGCTTTAGGTCCGTTTCCATTAGAATTATTATGCCCAAATATATCCTTTAATACATTGGCTGCCAGCCTATTCCCCACCGTCTCTTTATCTGTAGGATGGATATTCCACTCCTCACCACAGTCAGTTATAACAGTAAGTGATGTATTCTTAAGGGTTCTGTATACATCCTGCTGTGCCTTTCTTATAATTCCCCAGCCATAGCCCGTTGCTTCGCCTGCTCCTGCAAATACAGGAAGCTGAACAATACCAAACGGAAGCTCATCATTCTGCCACAGCCGTCTCCATTCTTCAATCAGATTGGTAAGAAGTGCCCTGTAAGCTTGCGGATGCTGCTCGTCGCTCTCACCCTGATAATATATGGCACCACCCAAGGTATATGGCACTATTCGCTTTATCATACATTCATATAATCCGGCTGGTCTGAACTCGTGACGTGGTCCCATAGGTCCCGGCCAGCGGTTCTCTCCTGCATACTCAAGAACCTCTTCCCATGTAGAATCAGGCTTCTTAGAATATATCTCATTTACCTTTTTCTCCCAATCTGCATGGTACACCTTATAATCAACAAGCTCCTTTAAATATTCATCAAAATCCTGCTTTGCCACCAGTTCATCATATTCATGAACAAAATGAGCCAGTTCTCTCTTCGCAAGCAGACTATCTCTGCTTACCCAGTTATTTGCAAGAGTTCCGCCCCAGTTACAGCCGATTATACCAACCGGTACATCCAAGCTCTCTGATATCTTCTTAGCAAAATAATAGCCTACAGCAGACCATTTGGCAGTCTCACCCGGCTTACATTCCATCCATGCACTTTCTGCCTCTGCTGCATACAGCTCCTCGCCAAGATATGAAATCTTTGGTGTGTAGTAGAAGCGGATTCTGGAATCGTTAGTATTCTTAACCACCTCAGCACCATTATCACTATTCTGAAGCTCAAGCTCCATATTGGATTGACCTCCGGCGAGCCATACCTCACCGATTAAAACATTCGTATAAGTAATACTTTCGTTGCCTGATGAAACTATTAAATCATATGGACCGCCTGCTTCCATTGGTGGGAGCTTGAGGCTCCATGCGCCGTTATTGTCTGCGATTGTGTTTATTGAATTGTCCGCAATTGTTGCAGTTACAAGGCTTCTCGGTTTTGCACTGCCCCAGATGGCTATGTGTTTTCTTCGCTGTAAGACCATATTTTCTGAAAAGATTGGGGGGAGTTTTATACTCATATATTCTTGTCCTCCGTGGTAGATTTTATTTTCATATTTCAGTTTAAGTAATTATAATAATAGTATCCAACTACTACCTCCTAAAAAAAATGATAACTCTAATATAACATATAATTTTGCTTTTTTATATATAATAAATAACAGAAAAAAGTCTTTGCTATCTTCATAAATGCAAAATAACCGATTCAAAAACTATTATTATATGATATATATGTTTTAATTATTTATTCTTTTTCATACCCGACACCATGGCTCTGTAAACTACTAAAACAAAGGACTGGAAATCTCTCCAGTCCTTTGTTTTAGTAGCGAGAGAGGGATTTGAACCCCCGACACCATGGGTATGAACCATGTGCTCTAGCCAACTGAGCTATCTCGCCATATTTAATTTTGATGGGGCCTACAGGGCTCGAACCTGTGACCCTCTGCTTGTAAGGCAGATGCTCTCCCAGCTGAGCTAAGACCCCATGCCTTTTATGCGTTCACTTGTGTGGTCACTCGTGACTGCTTGTCTAATATATCACTTTAAGACGGAGATGTCAACAACTTTTTTAATTTTTTTTATTTTTTTGAAAATTTATTAAATTTCCCTAGCTCATTACTAATCAAATTCGGAGAATACATCAAAATATATATGTTCTTATTGACCTAATACTTATCAACAATACGGAAGATTATTTACAATTCCATTATTTTCTATATAAATTAATCAAAAAATCTGATATTCCCCCTTACAATAGTCTGAATTTATGATATAATTAGAGAAATATGAAACTTTTTTAATGTATATACCTATTGAGGAGATTTGCATAATATGCTTAATTTTATTATTAACCCAACTTCAAGTTCCGGTGCTTCTACATTGGTTTGGAACCGAATCCAGCCGTTGCTATCTGATGATGTTGTTTATAAGGTTCATTTTATTGAGCCAGGACGTTATGTTGCAGACATTATCAGTAACATACTTGCTTCTGGGGAGCATGAGACTGTTATTATCGTTGGTGGAGATGGAACACTTAATTCTGCCATTAATGGAATTAAGGCTGGCGATAATATTACTTTGGGATATATTCCTGCCGGTTCGGGCAATGATTTTGCACGAGGTATGGGGATTAAGGTTGATGATGAATATATTCATGATGTAATTAAAGGGACTAATACGATTAAGCTTGATGTTGGCGTTTTAGAGAGTCAGAATAAACGTTCTTACTTTATTGTCAGTGCCGGAATCGGCTGTGATGCTGATATATGCACTACCAGCATGGCAGACAGGATTAAGAAGCATCTTAACAAAATACACCTGGGCAACCTCAGCTATACACTTACTGCCCTTGTTCGTATTTTTAAATATAAGAAAGCTGCTATTGATGTATGTGTGGACGGTAAGACTCAAACCATTAAGAACTGTTATTTTTCAACCATTATGAATGGAGCCTATGAGGGGGGCGGCATCCGTTTCTGTCCTGATGCAGTGGTTACAGACGGTCTGCTGGATATATGTATTGTTGCAAGAAGCAATCCTATAAGCCTTATTACAATTTTGCCTTTAAGCTACTCCGGAGGGCACGTGAAGAAGCGCGGCATCCATATATATCGTGGTAAGAAGATTACACTTACCCTGCCTGACAACAGACCTTCACATACAGATGGCGAGTTTTTTGATACTACCAATAGTGTAACTGCTTATATCGACCATCAGATTAATTTCATCATATAAAAACAAGACGTTAGCATACCGAACTTCTTCGAGTAATGCTAACGTCATTTTATTATCTGACCTTAAAGGTTCTGCCTGACACCTTATATATCAAAGTAACTGCTGCTGATAATGTAACTGCCAGAATAATCCCTAACCCTATATTGAATATTATAGGATTAACATCAATATATACGCAACCATATGCAATTACAAGCATACCAATATTAGCGATATAATACATATAGTTTTTGATTTTCATTTCCTTGTTATATGGCTGGAACAGATAGTATATTGCAAGATTGAATACTGTAAAAAATATGCTCAACATTAATATTCCTACATATACAGGTATTAACGTCTCTACTGCAGCTCCATTTCCTGTAGAGTATGCAAGTACTGTCATAACGGCACATACCACAATGCCTATGAATACATCATAATATCCCATTCGCTTAAGTCTGATTAAGAAATTGCGGAAATTACGCACACCCTTTCCATATCTTCTATCTGTCAGCATACTGCAATCAATATGGTAAAACATAGCCTTACAGATATTCGGAGTAACAGACAGGCAAAACATAATAAATACCATAAGCGGTAAGCTTTCACATATTACCTGCCATACAATATCATTAACCGCCTCATTTGATAATGTGCATATTATAGCACCAACAACTGCTGCTATAACCAGAATAATAACTCTTACAAAAACTATATTTTTTATATAAGCCTTATTCCTCGAAAAGAAAATCTTATGCATATATTCATGCCCTCTTAAATTATCCTTTTCAAAGGTCTTAAACCGGGTATCGGTAACTATTTCATTAGCTAAAATATCCATGGCATCCTTCTTCTCCGCCATAACCTCACCGATTTCATGCTCGATATTATTAATAAATCTCTTTGCTACATACGAATAGCCTTCATATATCAGCAAGCCGTAGACCACTATTGCACTTACTAAAAGCGCCATCATAAGCCATACATAATCGTATACAAATTTGGTAAAATCCGGAACATGACCTCTCATATATGAAAATGCATAGGCTCCAAATACTGCCAGCATCATAATTATTAATGATACAAATGGCAGTTCGTTAATAGGCTTGCCTGTATATCTGAAGACATACAGATTAATTGCTTCACCTATTATCCTTGACAGAACTACCCATATCGTCAGAAAGAAAGCATGTCCGGCTCCCATTCCCATAATATTATAGGCTATGTAAAAAGCTATTCCATCTGATAACAGCTTAAAAAGTATTCTTCCCTTAAAGAATACTGACGGCTCCATACGAAGTGTTGCAAGCATAATATATGCATTGTCATCCATTTCAAATATAGCAGAATTAATAAGTGAGCCACATACGCAGGTAAGTATTACCGTAAAATATACCATTGATTCATTAAGCTGAAAGCCTGCCACACCTCTGATTCTTGAAAATATCACACATGGTAACAGCATAAAAACTGCCACATACAATATCTTTATGGTAAAAAAAGCTATGAACTTAAGAAACAATAGCGGAAGCTCGAACATCCTCGCTGCCTTATGAGGCATTTTCAGATATTTTGCGGCTTTACCGGCATCATTTCTAATGCCTAATTTTGTCTGATAATATAGGAGCTTAAGCATTCGTACCTCCCTGAATGTAGCCATCCTCTACCGATAAAGTCTCATCACAAAGATATACTGATAAGGCCTGATTCTTAAGCGCCATAATAACAATGCTATTCTCCTTAATCTTATCAATATATACCTTAATATCCTTAAGAAAATCCACATTCTTAATGTTCTTGATTCCGTTAATAATAATTACCGGAGGAGTTGAAATAATAAAGCATAAGAACTGTAAGCGCATTCTTTCCTCAAATGTCAGTTCCTTAATAATTCTATTCGTTGGCAGCTCATTTAATTCCACCATTGTAAGATATTCTTCAACCGGCAGATGCTTATCAATACTTTTTTTATTCACCTCTACGAAATATTTAACAAACTCTCTTACAGTCAGAAATTCCGGAAATGCCGGCTCTTCAAGAAGTTGTCCTACCATCTCCGGCTTCATGCAATTCTTTCCTGCACAATCAAGTACTATATATCCGCTGTCATACGCAGTCTCAAATGCTATGCTGTCAAGAAATGCCATCTTTGCCTTATCATTCTCTCCGATTATTCCATAAGTCTTTCCCGGCCAAAATGTATATCCTGCACCTGCAAGAAGTATATCCTCACCCTTTTTCTTTACTATATCTCTGATAATTAATCTCATGTATATCTCCATTTCAGTATAAAAAACTAAATACTTTTTCATTCTACCACATCATACTGAAAATACCAATATTAAAAATTTCCTAATTATCACAAAACACTCCTTATTTTCCTGTAATATAATAAAGACCAGACATACAATCCGGTCTTTATCATATTACAATATTCCAATTTGGCATATTCTATTTTTTACTGAAGTTTATTACCATTCCCTCATTAAAGAATTTCTCGTAAGTACTATAATTAACCTCATAGCTTACATATGG
>JAZQLB010000286.1:0-12218 GCA_045542475.1 Lachnospiraceae bacterium
TTCTCTATACTCCGTTGGCAGAATGTGATGCTCCGTTTTAAATGCTCGCACAAAATTCTCCTTTGAATTAAAGCCATACTCAAAGGCAATATCCGATATAGCCCTTTTTTCGTGCTCCATACATTTTACAATCTCAGAAATCCGCCTCTTCCTAATATAATCCGCCGGTGTAAGCTTCACCACCTCACGAAATATCCTAAGAAAATGAAACACCGAATATCCCGCAACTCCAGCCAGAACTTCATTACTTATATCGTTTTTCAGATTATCTTCAATATAATCAATTACCTTTTCAATACATTCCTGATATTTGATAGTTATCACTCCCTTATTTAACTCCTATTATACACTAATTCTTATTGCTTTCGTTGATAAAAATTGCGAAAAAAAGAACCTAGTACATATACTAAGTTCTAAGTAATTTCTGTTTAGCTATGGTTTGCAAAAGCATATATAGAATAAGCATAGTTATTTTGTATGCATTAGGCAGGGACTTAGAATTCCTTGTATCCCTCCTTCAATACCCTAGCAATAATCAGCCACGGATGGCTGATTAGGGGCAACGAGGCATGGATGCCGATTTTGCCCCGATTGCGACCGCTATCACAACCAAAACGAGGGATACTAGGAATTCTTAGTCCCGAACGTCGCATTTGCAAGGTTTCGCCATGCTGCAATTTTTTGCCATGCTGCCGAGAGATGAAACTATGTTTCATCTCTTGGCACGGCTGTCGCCGTATATAAACAGAAGAAGGAACATCAGATTTCAAGCAAGCTTGAAATCTGATGTTCCTTCTTCTGTTTATGCATGGCTCATAGCTAACGTTTTATTCCTTCCCATTAAAGCAGTAAGTACAAAGCTTACAAGGCTCAATTCCAATAGCCTCAATCATATCATCAAGTCTGTGGAATCTTAAGCTCGTAAAGTTAAGCTGCTTACGAATCTCCTCAACCATTTCCTTATAATTCTGACTGTCAGGATTAGCGTAGTCAGCTAATACCTCCTCAGAAGGATTGTCTCCCTCTCTGTCCCTAATAATTCTTCTTGTAATAAGATCCATCTCTGATGATGAACGTGAGAAATTAAGGTACTTACAGCCATATAAAAGCGGTGGACAGGCAGGACGGATATGAACCTCCTTGGCTCCGCTGTTATATAAAAACTCTGTAGTCTCACGAAGCTGTGTTCCACGAACAATTGAATCATCAATCATAAGAAGCTTCTTATCCTGAATCAAATCATGAACAGGTATAAGCTTCATACGTGCAATAAGATTTCTCTGCTCCTGACTGCTTGGCATAAACGAACGTGGCCAGGTTGGTGTATACTTAATAAATGGTCTCGAATACTCTATTCCCGACTCATTTGAATATCCGATTGCATGGGCAATACCTGAATCCGGTACACCTGCAACGCTGTCTGGCTTAACATCATCTCTCTTTGCAAGGAGACGGCCACAATCATATCTCATTTTCTCTACATTAACACCCTCATAAGTAGAGGTTGGATAACCATAATATACCCAAAGGAATGAACATATCTTCATTTCCTTGCCTGCCTCGCTTACAGTCTCAACTCCGTCCGGTGTAATAAATACTATCTCTGCCGGTCCTAACTCCTTATAATCCGTATAACCAAGATTTAAGAAGGCAAAGCTTTCAAAGGATGCACAATAAGCGCCCTCCTTTTTTCCTATAATAACAGGAGTACGTCCAAGGCGGTCTCTTGAAGCATAGATTCCCTTTGGTGTAACTAAAATAACCGTAAGAGAACCATTAACCTTCTCCTGCACATATTTAAGACCCTCTACAATGGAATCCTTCTGGTTAATCAGCGCTGCGGTAATCTCTGTTGGATTAATAGTGCCGCCACTCATCTCCATAAAATGAGTATGTCCTGACTTATAGCACTCCTCCACCAGCTCATCAGCATTATTAATCCTTCCGACTGTTGATATGGCAAAGCTGCCTAAATGTGAATTAACAAGCAATGGCTGTGGCTCAAAATCAGATATACAGCCTACTCCAAGTGTTCCCTCTAATTCATCAACATCTCTCTCAAACTTAGTACGAAATGGTGAATTCTGAATATTATGAATAGCACGATTAAAGCCGTTCTTGCCATATATAGCCATTCCGGCTCTTCTTGTTCCTAAATGCGAATGGTAATCTGTTCCGAAAAATACATCAAGCACACATGACTCCTTTGAAGCCACTGCAAAAAATCCACCCATAGTATCCTCCAAATATTTTAATCTGTATAACAGGAGATTTCTCTCCAATATTAATTGAACCACTTTCCGACAATAAAATCAATATCGAATTTTACTAATTATTTTAAAAATTTATACAGTACTATTGTGCAATCGTATTTATATGGCTGCATCACATATCAGTTTTTAACTATTCCACATTCTTTAACGCCTCATCTAACGGAATCCTCTTAACATTTCTCATCTGAATAAATGCAATTATGGCATAGCCAGCTATACCAAGTACCACTATTTTTACAAGCACCGAAAATGGAACATAGTATGGCAGCCAGCCCGCATATTCCATAAACATTATTGCAAACACTTCTTCCATAATAATATTTACAAGCGGCAGTGTAACTAGCAATGACACAATAACAACTATTGCAGTCGATACTACATACAGCGAATTAATCTCTGCATCACTGTAGCCTAATATCTTTGCCATGGATATTGAATTGGCATTCTTTTCGATAATAATTTTTGAAAGCAGATAAATAATCAGCATGAACATAAGCACACCAAATACAAGGAATATGCTCATCATTTCTCCCATGGAATGCTTAAGCTGCCTTGAGGTCTTGGTCATATCATCGATAGTTATTTTAGAGGCGATTAAGCGTTCATCAACATCCTTAATTTCCTCGTCAGAAAAATATCCGTTATAATAGCCCTCTTCAAATTCAAACACCTCGTTAAAAGCAGCCGCATCCATAAACACGGCAATTCCCGCAGGATAATAGTTCACTCCCGTTACGATAAAGCTATACTCCTTAACACCGTACTGCTCCTTAAGTGTAATTTCATCCCCTTCTTCTATGTCATATTTTTCCGCATAAGCATTAGAAATAATTACAGTACTTCCGCTAAGCTCCATATCCACATAGTTACTATTTTCATATATTCCATATATCATAACCTGTTCACTTTTTGTCACATCACCTAAGGTCTCTAATGTGGTTACGGCATATTTTTCGACCCCCTCCGTCTCAGTCTCAACCTGTGCCTTAAGCACATACTGATACTCGCATAAAAGATTGCTTGTTATATCCTCCTGATACTTATCAAGCAGTGGCTCAAATACACAGCCAAAAAGCATTATTATATTTGCAAGAAAAATACCAATAACAATCGTTATATAGTTAGGCATATTCTGGAAAATTATTCTCAGTCTGAAACGCTTCATAATGCCGATTTTAGTATTCAGCTTAAATGCCTTTTTCTTCTTACGTCTGCCCAAATCCCTTCTGATAAGCTTAAGAGGTGAAATATTAAGCTTACATATAAGAATGGCAAGATTAATCACAAACATAATAACAAGCGGAATAACCGTTGTTTTTATAAAAGCATCTGCATTCCACAGGGTAACATATGTAGGAAGGCTGTAGCTGTTATAATACATGGACTCAGCAAAATCCTTTCCCCATGTGTAGCCTAGGATATTTCCTGCTACTGCCGCAGTCAGAGTTACAAGCATTGGCATAACCAGATAGTGTCTTACAAGTGCTGCCTTAGAATAGCCTGTTGCCCTAAGTGTTCCTATAACCGAAGCTTCCTTTGCAATAGTATTACTGATGGTTATTGCAAATACAAAGGCAATAATTAATACCACAATATATAAAAACATTCCAATCATTGCAGAATCCCTGCCAATATCATTTCCTGCAAAAACAATCGCCTGATTGATGTAAGCCGGAATGTAATTTGCAAGTAAAGCCTCTCCGCTGAGTACCTCTAAAAAGTCCTCTGACAGCTCCTTTGCTTCGATATCATCTGCTGGTGGATTATCATATATCCATGAATAGCTGTAATGAAGATGCACATCTCCAAATTCCTCAAAGCCGTTTTCCGTAACAACAGCCACACCGAATTTCAAGGCATCAAATACCATTTCTGAGGTGCTGGAAAAAAGAGCGGTATAATCAGACAGAGACACTAAGCCTGATATAAGCATTTCCCTGCCGCCAACCACCAAGGTATCTCCTACCGCCAAGTCATTATTGTCTGCATACATTCTGTCTATGGCAATTTCATTATTCTTTACCGGAAGACTTCCCTCCATAAGACAGGCAAGATTAACCTCCTGCCTTATTCTGAATATACGAAGAGTTGTATCAATATCTTTAGTCTCTTCCTCCACATAGAAATTCTCATATATGGTAAGCCCCTCCGCCTCCAATGTAGAAATCAAAGCCTCCTTAGCCTTATACACCAGTTCAAAATTGCCATCCTCAATATTATATTTCTCAAAGCTGTTATTATAGGTGGCAAGCATACTGTTTCCAGCCACCATAAAGCCCGATACAATACCAATCATACCTGCAATAAAAATAAATAATACTATATACTTTCCAAGCTCACTCTTAAGCTCCCTTGGAAATCGTTTTGATAATGGATTTCTCATATTTTTCACCCTCGTTTCCTTTTACCATTCAAGCTCCATGGCAGAAAGCTTATTATCATTAACATAATTCTTACGAATCCCACCATCCCTAAGCTTAATTACACGGTCTGCCATATTTTTAATGGCATCATTATGAGTTACCATTACAACGGTTGTATTATATTTTTTGTTCACGTCCTCAATGAGCTTTAAAATATCCTTAGAGGTATTATAATCAAGAGCTCCCGTAGGCTCATCGCATAGCAGGATATCCGGATTTTTAACTATTGCCCTGCCTATTGCCGTTCTCTGCTGCTGACCGCCGGATAACTGATTTGGAAGCTTATGACGATGCTCATATAATCCCAGTACCTTTAAAATATCATCCACATTAAGAGGATTATCACTAAGATAAGCACCTACCTCTATATTTTCCTTAATGTTAAGATTAGGAATAAGATTATACATCTGAAAAATATAACCCAAATGCTTTCTTCTGTATCTGGTAAGCGCCTTTTCATTCATGTCTATGGTTTTCTCACCGTTAATTGATATGTAGCCGGAATCCGCCTCATCGATGCCTCCAATGATATTAAGAAGTGTGGATTTTCCCGAGCCGGATGGTCCAAGAAGCACACAAAACTCACCCTTTTCAATACCGATATTAATTCCCTTTAAAACATCTACCCTGCTGTCACCTTCACCAAAGTGCTTCTTAATATTGCTAATCTCTAAAAACATATGTATTACCTGCCTTTCATCTTTTATTGTCGCGAGGGGGATTTCCAGTCGGCTGTCGGGATGGTATGTACTCGGATGGACTTTTTAAGCTCGTCGGCATTTGGGCGATGTCCTTTATCGCCCTATGTGCCGCTACGTAGCTTAACTAAGCGAAAGCGAGTCCATCAGGGTACATACCATCCCGACAGTCGAGTGGAAATCCTCAACCGCCTAAATAAAAAATGATACACACGTACTGCCCATAATTAATATAAGCAATACGTGAGTCTCACACTTTAAAATAAGCCAGACCTCTCGGCCAGGATGTTGACTTATTACGTTTCTTAACGCAGTTACTCCCTCACAGGAATATTTAATTTAAATGAATAGTAGCATTTAAGGTAAAATTTGTCAATAAATTTATTCTTATTGAGATTTTTTATCAAACAATAATATCTTTTAATACAAGGCATATATACCTTGAAGAACCTGCTGCAAAATAGTACAATAACTATAATAAAACAGCTATAAAAAACAACCAATACGGAGGATTATTATGGGTAAGTGGCAAAGAGTTTTATACCAGCCAAATCTCCCTCTTGGAGAGGATGGAACGCGTGTTACAGCATGTAAGGAACATATCGCATTATCTAAGGAAGCATCCAAGGAAGGTATGGTTCTCCTTAAAAATAATGAAAATGTCCTTCCATTTGCATCCGGCACTAAGCTGGCACTGTTTGGCAAAGGAAGCTTTGACTATGTAAAGGGTGGCGGCGGAAGCGGCGATGTTACCGTAGCATATATAAAGAATCTATATAATGGATTAACGGAGCTTGACTGCGAGGTTCAGATATACGAGGAGCTGGCAGCATTTTATCGTGAAAATGTAGCAAAACAGTATACAGACAAAGCAGATCCCGGCATGACAAGGGAGCCTGCACTTTCTGAGGAGCTGTGCAAAAAGGCTCGTGAATTTACTGATACTGCCCTTATTACAATATGCCGTTTCTCAGGCGAGGGCTGGGACAGAACGAGCACCTACGATAAAAAGGATGAAAATGCCAATGAGATATTCGAGGATGGTGATTTCTATTTATCCCATGCCGAGAAAGAGATGGTTTCTCAGGTAAAGAAATATTTTGATAAGATAGTTGTTGTAATGAATGTGGGAGGTATGGTTGATACCGAATGGTTCATTAATGATGATAAGATAAAGTCCGTGTTGATGGCATGGCAGGGCGGCATGGAGGGTGGAAGCGCTGCTGCCGAGCTTCTCTTTGGTATTGGAAATCCTTGCGGCAAGCTCTCCGATACCTTTGCAAAAAGGCTTGAGGATTATCCTTCCTCTTATAATTTCCATGAATCTGATAATTACGTGGATTATACTGAGGATATCTATGTTGGCTACCGATATTTTGAGACTATTCCGGGTGCTGCCTGCAAGGTTAATTATCCTTTCGGCTATGGTCTTTCTTATACCACCTTTGATATATCCGTGGTATCGGCCTCAGAGGCTGACGGCGTTATAACTATTGAAACTACTGTTACCAACACAGGAAATATTGCGGGAAAAGAGGTTACACAGCTCTATGTTAATGCTCCATGCGGAGTACTTGGCAAAGCTTCAAGAAGCCTTGTTGCCTTTGAAAAAACCAAGCTGCTTATGCCGAACGAAACACAGACACTTACGCTTACTGTTCCTGTAGCTTCCCTTTCATCCTACGATGACCTTGGAAAAGTGCAGCAATCTGCATACATATTGGAAGCCGGTGAATATACCTTCCATCTTGGTAATTCAGTAAGAAATACTAAAAAATTGGATTTTGTATATAGGCTGGATGAGAATGTAATTATAAAGCAGCTTACCGCTAAGCTTACTCCTTCCTCTCTTAAGGAGCGTATGCTTTCTGATGGAAGCTTTGAAGCACTTCCTCAGTCAGAGCCTAGTAACCCTGATTATTCAGCGCTTACCAAAATTCCGAGAGAAGAGCTTGACGGCTTAACTCCTGCCACACATGTTGTTGAGCCGCACTGCCTATGGCATCCGCCATTTTATAAAAATGGTGCCCATCCTTTAATCGAGGTCGCCGAAGGAAAAATCACCCTGGACGAATTCCTTTCCCAGTTATCTGATGAGGATGTGGCACATCTCCTTGGCGGTCAGTCAAATACCGGCGTTGCCAATACCTTTGGAATGGGAAATATGCCTGAGTATGGCATCCCTAATGTTATGACCGCCGATGGTCCAGCCGGGCTACGCATTGCCCCTGAATGTGGTGTTAATACTACTGCTTTCCCGTGTGCTACTCTTCTCGCCTGCACATGGAACCGCGAGCTTCTATACCATGTGGGAGAAGCAGGAGCCAAGGAGGTTAAGGAAAATAATATCGGAATGTGGCTTACCCCTGCAATTAATATTCACAGAAGCCCTCTATGCGGGCGTAATTTTGAATACTATTCAGAAGACCCATTCCTTACAGGTATGCTTGCTGCCCAGATGGTAAAGGGTATACAGTCACAGCATATCTCTGCTGCCGTTAAACATTTTGCCCTTAATAACAAGGAAACCAACCGTAAGAACAGCGATTCCCGCGTATCGGAGCGTGCTGCACGAGAAATATACCTGAAGGCATTTGAAATCATTGTAGCAGAAGCCAAGCCTTGGTGTATCATGTCCTCATATAATATTATTAACGGTCATCGTGCCTCTGAATGTTCAGACCTCCTAACCGGGATTCTTCGTGAGGAATGGGGCTATGAAGGTCTTGTCACTACTGACTGGTGGACTTTTGCCGAGCATTATAAAGAGGTCAAGGCAGGCAATGATGTAAAAATGGCTTGCGGTTATCCTGCACAGCTTATGGAAGCACTTAATGCCGGACTGCTCACCAGAGCTGAGATGCTGATATGTGCCAAAAGGGTGTTGGGAATGATTTTGAAAATTGATTAGATACAGAAAGAGCTGTTGTAAAGCCAACACATATGATTTCGCATTACAAATCATATACGATACCTTACAACAGCCCTTTTTAATTTTACCGCCTCTCATCCACATATACCTGAATCCTGCTCTGTATAATCTCTGCTGCCTCATCCGCTGATTTTGCTCCGGCATAATATGCAGCGGCCTCTTCTAAGATTATATTCATCATCTGATAATCATAAAAATCACTTCTGCCAGCCCCATATACCATAGATCTTATAAAATCCGCATCCTCCATGCTTAATGGCTCAAGCTTAATCTCCAGACCTAAATAATTCCAGCTGTGATTAATAGGCTCTGTATTAACAGCATTATCAATCTTGCTTTCAAATACATTCTTATCAATCGGAAGCATACCTACTGTATTCTGATAATCCTCTGATATAAACTGTCTTATATACTGCCACGCGGCTTCCTTATACTGGGACTGTGCATTAATTGTATATAAACCGTTACCAAAGCTTATAACTGAACCTGAGCCCTCATCCACAGGATAACCAATAAAATTAACCTCCTCACCAAATACAGCCCTGTATACCTGTGAATAGTATACATCATTAAAAAATACCCTTTCAAGTAATGTCACATCATCCGCAAAGTTATCTGTTACAAATGCGTCCTCTTCAAGAACTGACGAAAACTGTGCTGTAAGTGCTAATAATTTCTTAAATTCTTCTCCATTAAAGCTGCACTCTCCTGTAACCGAATCATAATATGAGCCCATACTATACATCAAAAATGTCTTTAACGCATTTTCCTTTGTCATACCATATAAAAGCTGTGAACCCTTATGCTCACTTAACATATTCATTACATCATTTACATTCCAGCAGAAAGCCTGTCCTACATTAGACTTTTTTCCTACCAATGTACTTACCGAAAATTGCTGTCCGATTCCATACAGTGTACCATCAACCCTCAATAAATCCATTACATTTTCAATAAAATCCTCTTTATCAAGCTCCTCATCCTGCTCTATTAATTCATCAAGACTTGCAAAGGTTCCCTTTGCTGCCAGATTATAATAATCAAGCTCTGGGGTAACTATAATAATATCTCCAACTTCTCCGTTAATCAAATCCATATTAAACTGATTAACAGCTGCCTCCATAGCCTCCGGTGAATTTTCCTCCGTATAATATACTGCTTCAAATCTGTACTCAGGATTTCTTCTGTTGAAGCTTATCATAAAATCCATTAGCCAGTCATCCCTTCTAAGCATGGTCACAGTCAGAGTAGTCTTTTCCTTTACATCTGCCTTATTAACCTTATTAAGAATTATAAGGTCATATTCCGTGCCCGTATCTATAGAGCTATTAATCTGCTCAGTACATATAAAGCTGTCCTTATACACAATATAATTATTAATCCCATAGCCTGTTATATCACAGTGCATCCATGCTGCAAGCTCCTTATATTCTGATGATACAAGGTTATATTCATATATTCCATCAGTAGTAAAAAAATATAGTATATCACCCTCACCTGCTTTTATTCCGTCCCCAAATCCGCTGCACTCAGGAATATTCTGTAGTTTTTCACCAAAGCCTGCTTCTGCAACATTAAGCGGTGCAGCCACAACCTTACCTGAGAAATCACTATATAAGGCTAATATATTTCCATTGACACATTCCATATCTATAACAGAACCCTTATCCGGAGATATTTCCGCCATTAAACTGCCATTTTTATTAATAGCATAAATACATCCGTTCACATGGACATATACATTACCTTCTCCATCAGCCGTCATACACTCATAATATAAAGTCGACCAGCCTGTGATATCAGCTATACAGTCAGTTATATCCACCTCATTTAAAATATTAAAGCTCTCATCATAATAGGTCAGATACGATGCCTTCCACGGTGGATTCCCATAGCCTGTATGCTCCTCCTCAGTCATAAATTCCTCAGTGTAAGCAACATAGCCCTCCTCCGTCTTCATTATCTCAGCCACAAAACGCCGTTCATCAAGCTGCATATCAAATTCACTTATCTCTCCTGTGCTTATATCCACAGCTGAAATAATGGATTTTCTTATGCCATCAAAGCCTATCGACACTACAATCAGCTTATCATCCACAATCTCAGTATCATTAATCCAGTTAATCCACAAATTTCCTGAATTATATCCATAAAATGACGGAACATATACATACTCAATATTACCACTTTGATTATTCTTACCTGTATTCCTGCTGCATCCACTAAGAGCGAATAAAATAATTACAAATAAAAATATTCCTGCCTTTCTCATAAATATCTCCCATTCATCTTACTCAAGCTATTCAAAAGAGCGCATAGAATGCCAATCTGATATTTGACGTTCTGCCTCCGTATAATTCTCCTTATATTCCCATTCTGCCATTTCATAATATGAAGCAGCAGACAAACGAATAGTATATCCGTACTCCTCCTTTTTTGGGAGGTTAATTATCTGTTCTTTAGTAAGAAATCCATATATCCTGCCATAAATCAGACAATACACATAGCTGTTTGGAATCTGATAGCCTCCCGGTGGCAGCCAGTTAAGGTCATAACCACATTCCTTGGTTAAACGCTCATATTCAGCTTCAATTACAGCCTCGTCCGGCATATACCAATACTGTTCTTCATCATAAATAATATCTTCATATAAGGTATTGATATCAACTAAAGTGCTGACATCCAGCTCCACAAGATAAAGCACATCTTCATCAAGTATTTCACCAAGCTCAACCAGCCTGTCCACCTCTGCAAATACCTCCTGCATATTAATCCAGTGATGCTTTGCTGCCTGCACTAAAGAACGGTTATACTCAGTCTTTTTATTAGTATTTAACTCAACTACCTTAGTATCGGGGTTATAAACTATCAGATACTCTCCGTTGGCACCTGCTACAGTTACCGCCTCATGCAGTTCTATATCTCCCGGCTCTGTTATCGTTGACACTTGCGTTTCTGCTAATGCAGCCTCAACCTTGCCATAATCCGTTACCAGCTCCGCCTTATTCTCCCTTCCGCCAAGATAGCCAATTCCAAAGACAGCTATAAGGCCTGCCGCAATAAGTGCATATTTTAAATACGAGCTTTTAGTGCTGCTTCTTTGTCTTCTGTAATTCTCTGCTTCATAAAGCATATCCTCATCAACACTATCTAACAGCTTTAAAATCTCCTGTTCTTTCATATTCTGATACCCTCCTTCTCCAAGAATTTCTTAAGCTCATTTCTCATACGGTGTAGTGTAACCTTCACCTTACTTTCACTCCAACCCATTCGTTCTGCAATATCCTTATAGGAATCTGCATACCAGTATCTTCTTAAAAATACAACCCTCTTCTCCTTACTGAGCCTTCTCAAAAAAATATTAATAAGCTCCTTTATTGCCTCCTGCTCCTCTATGGCTGTATTTGCTCTGTCAGGAATACAGCTCTCCATTTCCTTTGTAAGCTCAATCACCACAGCGTTACGTTTCTTTGCCTTATTCCAGTCCATACGGTTAAGTGCCTGATTCCGGCATATGGTGGACAGATAGCCGAAGAAATATTCCGGCTCATTTGGCGGAATGGAATTCCATGTATTTAATAATGTATCATTAACACATTCTGCGGCATCTTCTATGGAACCCAAAATGTGATATGCCTGAGTTTTCAGCTTATTCGCATATTTGTCACTTGTATATTTGATTGCAGCTGCATTTCTTGAAAAATACAGTGCTATTATTTCCTTGTCTTCCATTAGTGCTCCTTGGTATATAACATTTATTTTGTTCTCTAATTATATAGAAAGTAGTGGAGTATTAAAAGTTACAAAAAATGAAAATAATTTTTTCCCGGACGAAATAAGTCAAACAGGACGGCGGGGTATCACCGCTTTTTTACCCCGTTCTGCGAATGTA
>JAZQLB010000287.1:0-4470 GCA_045542475.1 Lachnospiraceae bacterium
CACCTGCAGCCATAATGGTCTGCTTTTCTTCCATGATAAGAATATTATATATACCTTCCTTACCCGGCTTTGCATAACCTACATTCTCAAAATTGCCTGCCATATTCTTCTGTCTGTACAGATAATATGGCTCCATTCCCATGGCAGCAGCATAATCGGCGGTCATTCCAATTATATCGTCAGTATTAATCATAGAATAGCTCTTATATTTCTCCCAAAGAATATTAAGATTGGATGCTCTCTTAATAGCCAGAGAATGAACTGTAAGACTGTCCGGTGAAAGCGCTTTAACTGCTTCCATGGTTCTCTTAACATGCTCCTCATTCTCACCCGGAAGTCCAACAATCAAATCCATATTAATATTATCAAAACCACATTCTCTTGCAAGCTCAAAGGCTTGGGTCACCTGCTCTACAGAATGCTGTCTTCCAATAAGCTTCAATGTGTCGTCATTCATGGTCTGAGGATTAATGGAAATTCTGTCAACGCCATGCGCCCTTAATACCTGTAGCTTTTCTCTTGTAATACTATCCGGTCTTCCAGCCTCAACAGTATACTCTTTCAAATGGCTTAAGTCAAAATTATTTTCAATGCAGGTTAATACCCTGTCCATCTGCTCCGGTGATAGTGTAGTAGGAGTTCCTCCGCCCATATAAAAGGTATCCAGCTGCTTGTCCTTCATAAGCCTTGATATAAATTCAAGCTCCTTAATCAGAACCTCCACATAACTGTCTATCCTATCCTTCCACAAAACCTCCGGATAAGAGGTAAAAGAACAATACAGGCATGTAGTAGGACAAAATGGGATTCCCACATATAAACTATAACCATTATTATATTCTATCTTTTCAAGCAGACGCATCTCATTAGAAGCAACCTGCAAAGACAACTCACTCTTGCGCTCACTTACATAATACTCTTCACTTAAATATTCTTTAATTTCTTCCGGAGTTTTTCCCTCCTCCATTAAGGAATACACTATTTTTGTTGGTCTGACTCCTGTAAGTGTCCCCCATGGAAGTATACGCCCTGTAAGCTTACTTAAAATGTCATACATCATTCGTTTGAATTCATTTCGTACTGCCTTCTTACCTGCCGCACGGCTTACAAGCTCTTCTTCAAAGAAGGAAACACCTTCTGTTTCATCACGTCTTACATATACTCTTATATTCTTTATTGTTTTGCCATCCTCATCCGTTCCGCCGTCTATAACTCTGACCTGCACAAACAATTCCGGCTCCTCATCTATCGCAGTAACAATCTTTGCTTCCGGAAAAAATGCCTTTATCATTACTCTGGCATCATTCTCCTGCTCTTCGTTATTAAATTCAAGTAAAATCATGTTAACCTCGACTACTATACTAAAAATGGATTATATTTCTTTTCATAAGCTATTGTGGTGGCATCATTATGCCCCGGATATACCTTAACATCATCCGGCAGGGTGAACAGCTTTTCTTTAATGCTTCTGATTAAGAGACTTCCATTACCGGTTGGAAAATCACTTCTGCCAACAGATTCATTGAACAAGGTATCGCCGCTGATAAGTACCTTTTCCTGCTCAAAATAATAGCAGGCTCCGCCTATTGTGTGCCCCGGTACATTTATAATCTTAATATCATATCCGGCAAGTGTTACCACCTCGCCATCCTCCAAATAAACATCTGCTTTGGTCGCCATTGGACTTCCTGTAAAAGGAAGTGACAGATTCATTCCTGCATGCTCAAGTATCTGAGCCTCTGCCTCATGGGCATATACCTTTGCTCCATATTCCTCCCTTAATTTATCCACCGCGAGTATATGATCAAAATGTCCATGTGTAAGAAGTATAGCAACCGGCTTAACATTATATCTGTTAAGCATATCCTTGATAGCATAAACATCCGCAGCAGGATCAACTATAATTCCATCCTTAAGGCTTCCATCCTCCACAAATCCGGCTGGTGTCTTGCTTCCACCATCAAATATAATATAACAGTTAGTTGCACACATACCTAATACAACATGCTCAATTCTAATCATATTACCTCCAAAGTCTAGCCCGTTGTTCGTTCTATATCCATTATTCCTTCTACATTACGAAGCTTTTCAATAAGCTGTTTTAATTCATCCCTGCCTCTTATATCAAAAGACATGGTAATAGTTGCAGTTCCCTGCTTGCTGGTACGGCTGTTCATGCTGGTTACATCGATATGCCTCTCTGACATAATCTTTGCAATATCAACAAGCATACCTGTTCTGTTAATGGCATACAGCTTAATCTCTGTTGAATATTTCTCCCCATTAGGCTGATAAGCCATCTCCTGCCATTCTGCATCTATTTTTCTGGCTCTGTCCATTTCAGGCAGATTAATCATATTCACACAATCGGTTCTATGAATTGATACACCTCTTCCTCTGGTAACAAAACCTACAATCTCATCGCCCGGCACAGGAGAACAGCATTTTGAGAAACGTACTGCCACATCATGAATACCCTTTACAACAATACCACCCTTAGACTTCCCCGGATGAGCAGACTTGTCCTTATTTTCGCCTTGATTGTTCTTAAGAATATCCTCGTCCGTAACTTCCCTCTTACGCTTCTTTTCGTACTCCTCCACCAGCTTGTTAACAACCTGACTTTCCTTAAAACCGCCATGGCCAACTGCTGCCAGAACTGCATCCCAATCCCTGAAGCCATACTTTGCTAATACCTTATTAACAAATTCCGTTTTAACTATATCACTTAAAACAATATTCTTCGACTTACAATAATTAGCAACTGCTTCCTTTCCCTTAAGAATATTATCTTCCTTAAGCTCTGCCTTAAACCATTGATTAATCTTATTCTTTGCCTGTGCACTCTTAACTATGCTTAACCAATCGCGGCTTGGTCCCTTTGTATTCTGAGAGGTTATAACCTCTACTCGGTCTCCGGTTTTAAGTACATGATCAATATTAACAAGCTTGCCGTTAACTCTTGCACCCACCATCTTATTACCAACAGCACTATGAATGCTGTATGCAAAATCAATAGGCGTAGAGCCTGCCGGAAGATTTTTAACATCTCCTGATGGTGTAAAGCAGTATACATTATCAGAGAATAAGTTCATATCATTCTTAAGAAGATTTAAGAATTCCTTATTATCCGAGGTATCTCTCTGCCACTCAAGTATCTGTCTAAGCCATGTAAGCTTAGCCTCCTCGCTGTCCTCGCCCTTGGTTCCGTCAATATTTTCCTTATATTTCCAATGAGCAGCAATACCGTATTCAGCGGTTCTATGCATCTCATAGGTTCTTATCTGTATCTCAAAAGGCTGTCCGTTAGATGCAATAAGTGTAGTATGAAGTGACTGGTACATATTAGGCTTAGGCATGGCAATATAATCCTTAAATCTGCCCGGTATAGGCTTATACATCTCATGGATTACACCAAGTGCCGCATAACAGTCCTTCACACTATTAACCAAAATACGCACCGCAAACAAATCATATATCTGTTCCAAGGTCTTATCATGCTTAAGCATCTTACGGTATATGCTAAAGAAATGCTTTACACGTCCATCTATCTCGCATTCTATTCCTGCTGCTTCGACCTGCTCTGTAACCTCAGCAATAATATTACGCACAAATTCCTCTCTTGACTCTTTACCAAGAGCAATTTTCTCTGCAAGCTCGTTATATACCTCAGGCTGTAGATACTTTAATGAAAGATCATCCAGTTCTATCTTAATCTTGGAAATACCAAGCCTCTGTGCAATTGGAGCATAGATATCCATGGTCTCCCTTGCCTTTTCCTTCTGCTTCTCCGGCTTCTGGTACTGCATGGTTCTCATATTATGCAGTCGGTCTGCCAGCTTAATAAGAATAACTCTGATATCCTTTGCCATGGCAAGGAACATCTTACGAAGATTCTCTGCCTGCAGTTCTATTTTATCTGCATCATAATTTAACTGTGTAAGCTTTGTAACTCCATCCACTAATAAGGCTATCTCTTCTCCAAACTCTGCCACAATATCATCATGTGACATAACGGTATCCTCTACAACATCATGAAGCAGACCTGCCACAATAGTTTCCTTATCAAGCTCTAACTGGGCAAGTATTATTGCAACACAAATAGGGTGAATTATATATGGTTCACCCGACTTTCTAAGCTGTCCCTCATGTGCATTCTTTGCAATATTATAAGCCTTATCAATTAGTGAAAGATCTGTAGAAGGATGATATTTCAAAACCGCCTTCTTAAGCTCATCATATAATTCATCCGGGCTTGTAAAATCAGCCGGCTGCAATATCGGCTCCTGGTCTATTTTCCTTTTTGTTTTCATAATCACTTCATCAGGCATAGAGTCACCTCGGTTGTATACTTTAGTAATTTCAGTTTTACATTTTATTATAAGATTATTCTTTGTAAATTGCAAATGTTATATTTAGAAATTTTGTGAAACTGGACGAAACCGATAGGCGGAGGGGTGGCTTTTATTA
>JAZQLB010000288.1:0-2732 GCA_045542475.1 Lachnospiraceae bacterium
AGAGTATTATGACAGTTATGATGTTATATATGCACTAAATCAGGAGCTTGATAAAACAGGCTTTGAGGCATATAGAAAGAAGGCGTATGCCTGCGGATATGTAAAGACCACAGATGTATTTGCGGCAGGAACCAGCTGTAAGGTAAGGACCTATGAGGGCGATGTGTTTTTTGAAGCTGCAGAAAATGTATATCTGATGATTGGATATTTCGGAGAGGTATACCCGATAGAGGCAGATGATTTTGCAGTAAGATATGAAGCCGCAGATGAAGCCTTTATAAAAGAATTTGAATACTCTCCTGTTATAATGAACATGGCAGTAGAGAAGAATTTTCCGCTTATGCCATATGCAAAAAAGTGTGTGGCAAAGTCCAGTGTAAGAATATATACAAGAGAGCTAAAAAAAGCCTTGAAGATATTTACTAAATGGGATTATGAGACTTATATGTATGGTTCGCCAGGAGATTTCCTGTGCTTTGCAGAGAATGACGAGAATGACCTATACATTGTAAAAAGGGAAGTGTTCTGGGAGACATATGTGAAGGAAGAGTAAACTTGCCTGCTATTAAAGATGATGTAGCGTGGCTTAAGCAGACCGGTAAAATTGCATAGTATTAATAAACTCCCCTAAGTTGGAATGTAATCCTTCTTTGGGGAGTTGTGCATTTAAGAGTAACTTTAGTTTATTTGATTTGTCTGAATAAACCTGCTTTTATAAGTGACGGACGAAGTGCAAGGTATACAACAGTGGCAACCACAACAGCAATAATGGCATTGACAATTGTAGTGATTGAGTTAATCTTAGCAAGGGTCTTGGCAAGATCCTGTGGAACACCCAGCAGATATGTTTTGTAAAAATAGCCTACAACTGGGTCAGCAATAATATTAAAACCCATACCGGATATGCAGGATACTGTTACGGCAAGTGGCAGTTTTTTTGTTTCAAAGCCTTCTTTAGCAAGCTTAAAGAGCTTATGAGCTACAAAACCTACAATAAGTCCAATGCAGAGCTTGAGGAAAAAGGTTTTAGGAGCACTGGTTACATAGCCTGTCATAAGGTCCGAAAGTGTCATTCCTATTGCACCTGCAAGACCACCCCACATGCCGCCAAGTAAAAGGGCAGCAAGAACGCAGAAAACATTACCAAGGTGGAACATGGTTTTTTCAGTGCCTACCGGAATATCAATCTTCAAATAGCCTGCACCTACATAGCATAATGCCGCAAGAAGAGCGGCCTGTGCCAGAACAATTATTTTAACTGGCTCCTTGTCTTTTGGAGCTGTTATAGTTGAAATGAGGCTTACAAGGCTTATAAGCACAAGTACAAGACCGATTGCAAAGAGCATATCAATACCACCGTTTTTACCTGTCTCCTTAAGTGTTGCATAGGAGTCAGAGGTTCTTTGTATATAGCCGGATATGCTCAGTGCCAGACCTGCTGCAAAAATTACGAGAGATGTAATTAATCGGATTAGTTTTGAGTTCTTTTTCATATGTTTAATCTCCTTAAAATTTAATATTATAATAAGTGCAATACCTCTTCAAAGCATACCCCGTCAGTTACGGGAATATCTAAGCGTTCAGAAGCTATAATACATTCCTTAACAAAGTCGCATGCCTTTGTGACGGCTTCCTCTAAGCCTTTGCCATTAACTAATGAGCCTGCTATTACAGAAGCAAATACATCACCTGTACCACAACGTTCTCTGCCTGTGCGCTTTCTTCTAATATATGAAGTATTTCCGTTATTGTCATATATATAATTAGTAATGTACGAAGCAGAAGAAATTCCGGATATAACAATGCCTTTATAGCTGTTATTTCCCTTATTCATCATGGACATAAGCTCATTACCAAGTTCAGCAATGGCGAGATTGCGCTCAGCAGGTGGAAGCTTAATAATATTCTCATAATTATGGTTGGTAAGGATGCAGCTTTCAGTAAGATTAGGTGTTATTACATCAGCGATTTTTACCAGCTCACTCATTTTGGTACACAGCTCGCTCTTATAGGCAGAGTAGAGATGTCCATTATCGCCCATAATTGGGTCAAGGATAAATAAACCATCAGGCTTTAAAAATTCCTTTACGAAATCCTTTACTATTTCAATCTGCTCCACAGAGGATAAATATCCTGAAAGGACCGCATCGAACTTAAGCCCGATTTTTCTCCATTCATTAATATATGAAGGAAGAGCCCCTGTAAAATCACTGCAATAAAAGCTCGGAAAAGCGGTATTATTGGAAAAAATCGCAGTCGGCAAAGGGCAAGCCTGTATCTTCATATGAGATATAATAGGAAGAGATACACTTAAAGCACATCTGCCAAAGCCGGCGAAATCATTAATTATTGCTATTTTCTTTTGTCTGTTATGATTAATCATAGAGGGGAAATCACCTCGCTTTTTTGTTTTTCATTACAATAACACCAAAATGGCACATGAAAAACAGCCAGTTTTTATATTTTTAACCAGTCCAGTTGTAAAAAGACGAAAAAGGATGTAGGAATATAGGAATAAGGTACGTTGTAAAATTTCGGAATTTACCACATTAAAGTATTGACTTAATTCGATTAATGGCTTAAAATAACTTCAATGCATATATTGTTAAAGAAAAGACATATGTATATTACACAAGTCGCAGATAAGTGACAATAGGAGGTCAAAATGGGAAGAGTTTATAATTTTTCTGCTGGTCCAGCTGTATTACCGGAAGAGGTATTAAGAGAAGCAG
>JAZQLB010000289.1:0-3899 GCA_045542475.1 Lachnospiraceae bacterium
CTTTACTTTGATATTCTCCGGAAAAATTAAGGTCAATATCCGGCTCCTTATCCCCTTTAAATCCAAGGAACGTTTCAAACGGAATATCAAAGCCTTCTTTTACCAGTGGTTCCCCGCACACCGGGCAATTTTTATCCGGCATATCTACTCCGGCTCGTCCCGAATATGCTTTTACATCATCGGAATAAAAATCATTGTAGTGACATTTTTTACAATAATAATGCGGACTAAGGGGATTAACCTCCGTTACACCGGACATTGTTGCTACAAAGGATGAACCTACGGAACCACGTGAGCCTACCAGGTATCCGTCTTCATTTGACTTCCACACAAGCTTCTGTGCTATGATATACATAACCGAATATCCGTTCGATATAATTGAAGTAAGCTCTCTCTCAAGTCTGTCCACTACAACCTTCGGGAGCTCCGGACCATATAATTTATGCGCGTTACTATAACAGATTTCACGTAAAGTTTCATCCGAATTAGGAATAACAGGAGGGCATTTATCAGGACGAACAGGTGCAATTTTCTCGCACATATCAGCAATCAGGTTAGTATTGGTTACTACCACCTCAAAAGCTTTATCACTACCAAGATACTCAAATTCCTTAAGCATCTCCTCTGTGGTCCTAAGATATAATGGTGCCTGCTTGTCCGCATCATCAAAGCCCTGTCCTGCCATTATTATTCGTCTGTACACCTCATCCTCCGGATTAAGGAAATGCACATCACAGGTGGCAACTACAGGCTTTTTAAACTGCTCTCCCAGCTCCACAATTCTTTTATTAATCTTAATTAAATCCTCCTTTGAGGATATCCACATATCCGGGTCATCAATCATAAACTGGTTATTACCAAGAGGCTGTATTTCCAGATAATCATAAAACTCAACAATTCTTGATATATCCTGATGTGATTTGTTATCAAGAATTGCGCGATACAGTTCTCCTGCCTCACAGGCTGAGCCTAATATTAAACCCTCTCTGTACTTAATAAACTCACTCTTTGGGATTCTAGGTCTTCTGAAAAAATAATTAAGATGGGACATTGAAACCAGTCTGTACAGATTAATACGTCCAATCTCATTCTTGGCAAGAATAATCGCATGATAAGAAGGCAGCTTCTTAACAAGATTCTCCTTGGAATCCGTAAGACTTTCCGCCTCATCCAGATTATTAATGCCTCTGTCTGTCATCATATCAATAAATTTGTTAAAAATACCTGCACAGCAGCCGGCATCATCTACCGCCCTGTGATGATTTTCAAGAGCTACACCAACTGCCTTTGCCACAGTATCAAGCTTATATCTGTTAAGCTGTGGAAGCAGCACTCTTGCAAGCGCAAGGGTATCTACCACGGTATATTCCTTTTCAAGTCCAAGTATCTGACGTGCCTTTGCCTTAATAAAGCTTACGTCAAATTCCGCATTATGTGCTACCAGTACTGCACCCTCGCAGAAATCAATAAATTCAGGTAATATTTCCTCTATGGTTCTGCTCTCAAGCACCATTGAATCATTAATCCCCGTAAGCTTTTCAATCTTAAACGGAATAGGTATTTCAGGATTAACAAAGGTAGAAAAGCTGTCAACCTGCTTTCCACCCTGTATCTTTACAGCACCAATCTCAATAATCTTATCATATTCCGGCGATATTCCAGTTGTCTCAAGGTCAAATATAACATAAGCATCATCAAAGCTCTGTCCCTTAGGGTTGTCAATTAAGGACTTTAAATCATCAACAATATACGCCTCTACACCATATATAACCTTAAAATCGTCCATTTTCTCCACAGTATGATTAGCATCCGGAAACGCCTGACATACACCATGGTCAGTTATTGCAATAGCAGGATGTCCCCATTTTGCAGCCTGCTTAATAATATCCTTAACCTCTGAAACTCCATCCATATCACTCATCTTGGTATGGCAATGAAGTTCAACTCTCTTTGCTTCCGAATTATCCATTCTCTTAGTCGTAAAATCAGGAATCTTCTTAATACCTCTGATAGATGATACTGCTAATTCCTTGCTCCAGCTATCCATGGCAATAACGCCCTTAACCTTAACAAAGGTGCCATCCTTAATATCCGCCATCTCGCCAAGATTTTCATTTTTAAGAAATACCTTTACGCTGATGGTATCTGTAAAATCAGTAAGCTCGAATGTAAGAATAGTCTTTTCATTTCTGATTCCCTTCTTTTCAACATTACGAACCTTACCACGGACGGTTCCTTCGCCAATTTCATGCTGAATTGTTGACAGCTCAATAGCCTCATCAGCAAAATCCTTACCATATATAACATCAGGGTTGTCCGACTGCTTAATTGAACGAAATGTGCTTTCAACGCTTTCCTTCTTATCATTTTTATTATTTGCAGCCTCTTTATTACCTGCATTTTCCTTCTTCTCCTGCTTTGGTGTCTCAGCCGGTTTTGACTCTGGCTGATAACCGCCCTCGCCGCCCGAAAAAGAACTCTTAATTACCGGAACATCCTTCGCCTCGAGCTTAACCTCTACAAACTCTATATCAAATCTGACCTCAAAACCACATCTGTCAAAAAATACCATATGCAAAAAATCCCTGATAACATTAATTCGGTCTCTTGATATGGAAGTATCCGGAACAGTAAGCTTCATATGGTCATCCATTAAAAACTCAATCTTTGCCTTTTTTAATAAATCAAAATCAAATATGCTGTTATTCTTTAACTCCAATAAAAGACTGTCCTTATACAGCTCCCACAGCTTTCTTGGGTTATATTGTGCGGACAGCTCATATTTTTCCACAACAAAAACATCCATTGCCCTGAATGGAGGAACCTGATTTTTTAAACCCTTTTCTAATTCTAATATGTAACTCTTGTGAATCAGCCTTTTTGACAAAATATATAGTCTAAGGCGGGTTTTGGCTGAGTTGGTGGTTACCTTTACAACCTCAACATCAGCCAAAACATCCGTTATATCTTCATTAAACTCAAGAGTTGGAAATGCATCAAATAATTTCAACTAAATCAACCCTTCCAATTGTCTAACTCTTCCTTAAGTGCATTTAAAAGCTCTGCCTCAGGTAATTTCTTAATAATCTCACCCTTTTTAATAAGTACACCTTCTCCCTTGCCTCCGGCAATTCCAAGGTCAGCCTCCTTTGCCTCTCCCGGACCATTTACAACACAGCCAATAACAGCCAGCTTAATATTAAGATGGTCATAACCGGCAGCCAAGGTCTCTACTCTTTGCGCAAGACCTATTAAATCAATGCTGGTCCTGCCACAGGTCGGACAGGATACAATCTCAATTCCGTTATTTCTTATTTTAAGAGTTTTAAGGATGGTCTTAGCAACCTTAACCTCCTCCACCGGGTCCCCGGTTAATGACACTCTTATGGTATCTCCAATTCCCTGACCCAAGATAAGTCCCAGACCTACGGATGACTTAATGCTTCCTGTCATAACAGTTCCCGACTCAGTAATTCCCACATGGAGAGGATAATCGGTCTTCTGCGCAATAAGCTCATGCGCCTTAACACACATCATTACATCCGAAGATTTAATACTGATAACCAGATTATCATAGCCTAAATCCTCAATAATCTTCACCTTATCAAGAGCACTTTCAACTATTCCTTCCGCAGTTACACCATTATATTTCTCAACTAATACTTTCTCAAGCGAGCCTGAATTAACACCTACTCTGATAGGAATATTACGTTCCTTTGCAGTATCGACAACAGCCTTAATCTTAGAAATATCCCCGATATTTCCCGGATTAATTCTAATCTTATCAACACCATTTTCCATGGCAGCTATAGCAAGACGATAGTCAAAATGTATATCTGCTACAAGAGGGATTTCTATCTGCTTCTTAATCTCCTTTATAGCCTCCGCAGCCTCCTTTG
>JAZQLB010000290.1:0-2949 GCA_045542475.1 Lachnospiraceae bacterium
GTATTCATGATGATTTTGATATTACGAAACTTAGATATCATAAAATCATAATTATGACTGATGCCGATGTAGATGGTGCACATATTGCTACATTACTACTTACATTCCTTTACAGATTCATGCCTGAGCTTATTAAGCAGGGCTATGTATATATTGCGCAGCCGCCACTTTATAAGCTCGAGAAGAATAAAAAGGTATGGTACGCATACAGTGACGAAGAGCTTAATAAGATTCTTACAGAGGTTGGGCGTGACCAGAATAACAAGATTCAGCGTTACAAGGGTCTTGGAGAGATGGATGCAGAGCAGCTTTGGGAGACAACTATGGATCCTGCTAAGAGAATTCTTAAGAAGGTATACTTTGATGAGGAGATGGCATCAGAGATTGATGTTACTTTCTCAACCTTAATGGGTGATAATGTAGAGCCTAGAAGAGAATTTATTGAAGCTAATGCTAAGTTTGTTAAGAATCTTGACATATAAGGAGAGGAAAATTAATGGATGAACATATCTTTGATAAGGTTCATGACGTTGACCTGAAAAAAACAATGGAGGACTCTTATATCGATTATGCCATGAGCGTAATCGCTGCAAGAGCGCTTCCGGATGTCAGGGATGGTCTGAAGCCTGTTCAGCGAAGAATTTTATATTCAATGATAGAACTTAATAACGGTCCTGATAAGCCTCATAGAAAATGTGCCCGTATCGTTGGTGATACAATGGGTAAGTACCATCCACATGGTGACTCATCTATTTATGATGCTTTAGTTAAGCTTGCTCAGGATTTTTCTACAAGATATCCTTTAGTTGACGGACATGGTAATTTCGGTTCCGTGGATGGTGACGGTGCTGCCGCCATGCGATATACAGAAGCACGTCTTAGTAAAATTTCCATGGAGATGCTTGCTGATATCAATAAGGACACTGTAGATTTCGTTCCTAACTTTGATGAAACAGAAAAAGAGCCGTCAGTATTACCATCAAGATATCCTAACCTTATGGTTAATGGAACATCAGGTATTGCTGTAGGTATGGCAACTAATATACCGCCTCACAATCTTCGTGAGGTTATTTCTGCTGTTGTTAAGATTATCGATAATCAGGTAATTGAAGACAGAGAAACACAGATTGAAGAATTAATGGATATCGTTAAGGGACCTGATTTCCCTACAGGTGCTACAATTCTTGGACGTTCAGGAATTGAAGAAGCATACAGAACAGGTAGAGGTAAGATAAGGGTTCGTGCGGTAACTAATATAGAGTCCATGCCTAATGGCAAGAGCAGAATTATCGTAACAGAGATTCCATATATGGTTAATAAGGCTAATCTTATTCTTAAGATTGCCGAGCTTGTTAAGGATAAAAAGGTTGATGGGATTACAGATCTCAGGGATGAATCAGACCGTCAGGGTATGAGAATCTGCATCGAGCTTAGAAAGGATGCTAATCCTAATGTAATTCTTAACCAGTTATATAAGCATACCCAGATGCAGGATACTTTTGGTGTAATTATGCTTGCATTAGTTAATAATGAGCCAAAGGTTCTAAATCTTCATCAGATGCTTGATTACTATCTGCTTCATCAGAAGGATGTAGTAACAAGAAGAACCAAGTATGAGCTTAATAAGGCAGAGGAAAGAGCTCATATCTTAGAGGGATTAATGATTGCTCTTGATAATATTGATGAGGTTATCAGCATTATCAGAGGTTCTGAGAATGTAGCTACTGCCAAGGCAAGATTAATGGAGCGTTTTGGTCTGTCAGAGGCTCAAGCTCAGGCTATTGTAGATATGAGACTTCGTGCTCTTACTGGCTTGGAAAGAGAGAAGTTAGAGCAGGAGTTAGCAGAGTTAAGAGCTAAGATTGACGAATTAAAGGCTATTCTCGCTGATGAAAAGAAGCTTCTTATGGTTATCAGAGAGGAAATCAGCGCCATTGCTGACAAGTATGGTGACGACAGAAGAACTTCAATCGGCTTTGATGAGTTTGATATCAATATGGAGGACCTTATTCCTGATGACAGCACAGTTATAGCCATGACTAATTTAGGCTATATCAAGAGAATGACTCTTGATAATTTCAAGAGTCAGAACAGAGGTGGCCGCGGTATTAAGGGAATGCAGACTATTGAGGAAGATTATATCGAAGATTTATTTATGACCACTAATCATAAGAATCTCTTATTCCTTACCAGTCTTGGACGAGTATACAGACTTAAGGCATATGAGATACCGGAGGCAAGCAGAACTGCCAGAGGTACAGCTATTATTAACCTCTTACAGCTTATGCCAGGTGAGAAGGTTAATGCTATTATTCCTGTTAATGGAATTGCAGATGATAAATATCTCTTCATGTGTACTAAGAATGGTATTGTTAAACGTACTCCTGCCAAGGAATATGCAAATATTCGTAAGACAGGTATTCAGGCAATTACCTTAAGGGACGATGATGAATTAATCGAGGCTAAGGAAACAGATGATACCAAGGATATTATTCTTGTTACTAAGCTTGGTATGTGTATCAGATTTAGTGAGAAAGATGTAAGACCTACAGGAAGAAGTGCTATGGGTGTTATAGGTATGAACTTAATTGCCGGAGATGAGGTTGTAGGAATGCAGCTTGATACACAGGGTGATGCCTTACTTATTGTATCTGAGAATGGTCTTGGTAAGAGAACTGCAACTGATGAATTTACTGTACAGCATAGAGGTGGTAAGGGTATTAAATGCTACAAGATTAACGAAAAGACAGGTAATGTAATTGGAGTTAAGGCTGTTAGTGAGACCAGAGAGGTAATGCTTATTACAACAGAAGGTGTAATTATCAGATTACAGGTTGCAGGAATATCTGAGCTTGGACGAATTACATCAGGTGTTAAGCTTATTAATCTTGATGAAGGTGTTAAGGTAGCTAAGGTAGCTAAGGTTCGTGAAGGCGAAGAGACTAAGGA
>JAZQLB010000291.1:0-3868 GCA_045542475.1 Lachnospiraceae bacterium
AACATGAAGGAAGCTGATGCAATTAAGCTGTTTAAATGTCTGGCAGATAAGTCAAGACTTCAGATATTAAAGTCACTGGTTAAAGAGGATATGTATGTGGAGCGTTTGGCAGAGCGCCTTTCACTTACGCCTGCCACTATATCCTTTCATCTTAAGAAGTTAGAGGATGCAGGGGCCGTAACCTCATGCAAGGAGCAGTATTATACCATGTATTCAATCCGGCAGGAGGTCTTTATGACCAATATCATTGATATAATCAAGGAAGAGTCGGACGATGCTGATAAGCAGAAGGCTCGTGATGAGGAGTATCGTAATAAGGTTATAGCAGCATTTTTTGAATACGGCAGGCTAAAGTCGATCCCATCCCAGCGTAAAAAGGAGCGAATCTGCCTTGAGGAGATTGCCAAGGTATTCGAGCTTGGACGGACATATGATGAGAAGGAAGTGAATGAAAAGATACAGGAATTCTTTGCGGATTATTGTACGATTAGACGAGATATGATTTCTGAGAGGATTATGGAGCGTACGGGAACTGAGTATGTCAGAAGGCAGTAGATGTTAAAAAGCATTTGACAATCCCCCCACAAAGTGCTATTCTCAATAAAACATTTAATCCAAACACGGAGGCTGCTATTATGACTCATTATCAACATACAACAATGTTGAATAGGGATGACGATATGTAGCGCTTGTAGCTGTGAGTAATCATAGGTACAAGCGCTCTTAGTGTTGTACCTATGTGGAAGAAATATATAGAGCCACATTGGTAAATTATTAATTATTTTACTGGTGTGGCTCTTTTTATATTTTGTCAAAACATTGAAAGGTTGTGATAGCATGGGACATACAGATTATGTCCTTATGGATTGTAGATTTGCTTTAACAGTATCTATTAATTTATAAGGTTGTGGTAGAATCCGCATGATGTGCCAATAAGATAAAGCTTATGCGGTAATACCACTTAGAAAAGGAGATAATCATGAAAAACATAACAGGAATAATGGAAAATGCAACGATAGAAGCAAATGAGCTGCAGAGCTATATTGGAAGTATAGTAAGAATTCACGGAAGCATATACAAAATAAGAAAAATGAGAGGCTTTGCATTTGTATTGCTTAGAACCAAGCGTGAAATAGTACAATGTATATATTCAGAGGAAATGGCGGAATTTCCTTTAGAAGAGCTTATAGAAGAGAGCTGTGTTATCTTAACGGCAAAGGTGGAAGCGGAACCAAGGTCAAAGAGCGGCTATGAGCTTAAGCTGCTTAAGCTTCAGACATTATCTACACCAAAGGAAATTTCTCCAATCGTGATTAATAACAAGTACGTTGATACCTCCATTGAAAATTTGCTAAATTACAGACCGATTACCTTGCGTAATGAGAAGGAAAGAGCAATATTCAAGCTTCAGGAGGGCATCACCAATGGCATGAGACAATACCTTATGCAGGAGAAATTCACGGAGCTACACACACCTAAAATTGTATTTGCCGGTGCCGAGGGCGGAGCTAATATTTTTAAGCTTGATTACTTTGGCAGGGAGGCGTATCTTGCCCAGAGCCCGCAGTTTTATAAGCAGATGATGGTGGGTGTGTTTGAGAGAGTATTTGAGATTGCGCCGGTATTCAGGGCGGAGAAGCACGATACCTCAAGACATTTAAATGAGTATACCAGCGTGGATATTGAGATGGGATATATAAATAGCTTTGAGGACATTATGCAGACGGAAACAGGCTTGCTTAGGAATGTAATGGAGTATTTAAAAGAGAATTACGGACACGAGCTGAGCTTACTTAATGTAGAGCTGCCGAGCATTAATTCCATTCCGACCATAAAATTTGCAGAGGCAAAGGAGCTGGTGGCAAAGGAATATAACCGCGAAATAAAGGATTTCGATGACTTTGAGCCTGAGGAGGAAAAGCTTCTTAGCGAGCTTATTAAGAAAAAGGCTGGAAGCGAATTTGTATTTGTTACCCATTATCCAAGTAAAAAGAGACCATTTTATGCTATGGAGAGCAAGGACAATTCAGAGGAGACCTTAAGCTTTGACCTTTTATTCAGAGGTCTTGAGATTACCACAGGCGGTCAGAGAATACATTCCTATGACGAGCAGGTGGCAAAAATGGAAAAGCGGGGTATGAATGTGGAGCTGTTTGAGAGCTATCTTATGATGCACAAGCATGGAATGCCGCCACACGGAGGTATGGGACTGGGGCTTGAGCGCTTTACCAGTAAGCTGCTTAATCAGGATAATGTACGTTATTCTACATTGTTCCCAAGGGACATTAACAGATTAGTTCCATAAAAATAATTTTAGGTAGAGACATTTTTGGAAGTTTGTTGTACAATCTTAAAAAATATTGTGTGACAGATTATGAAAAGGAGGCAGCTATGAGAATTGCAATATGTGATGATGAAGAGGCACAGCGTAAGCTGGTGGAAAAATATTTATATGAATGGGCGGATATGAAGAGCCTTAACCTTGATATACTTCACTTTGCAGATGCGGAGAGCTTCCTTTTTAACTGGGAGGATGACAAGGCTTTTGATTTGCTGGTGTTGGATATTGAGATGAACATCATTAGCGGAATGCAGCTTGCCATGAAGCTTAGGGAGGAAGGATATGAGGTTCCGGTGATGTTTATTACGGGCTATGACAGCTATATGGCGCAGGGCTATGAGGTGTCGGCACTGCATTATCTGCTAAAGCCGGTGCATAAGGAGAAGCTTTTTATGGTGCTTGACAGGCTTAAGAATACTAAGAAGGAAGTTAAAAAGATATTTTTCCAGACAGAGGAGGGAAATATATCCGTTGATGTGGAGGATATCTGGTATATTGAGGCAGCAGGACATCAGTGCATACTAAAGGTTGCAAAGGGTATGTATAGGCTTAAGTCATCAATCAGCGAGGTTAAAGCAACATTGACTGAGGAAGAAGGCTGCTTTATTGCCTGTCATCGTTCCTATATCGTGAATATCAGGAAGATTTCCGCTATAATAAAAAGCGATATCATTATGGATGATGGAACTAAGCTTCCGGTAAGCCGAAGTCTGATTAAGCAGGTGAATGAGGCATTTATAAGAAATTACAGAGGTTAGGTGGAGGCAGTAATGCAGGAAATAATAATTACAGTAGTTGTGATGCTTTTTCTTAATGGGTTGTTGTGGATATTGGTTATGCCAAGGCTGATTAATCACAAGATTACCAGATTTCAGAATGACCTTGTAAATAGGCATTATGATGAGGTTGATACCATGTACAGGAAAATGCGTGGCTGGAGGCATGATTATCATAATCATATACAGACACTTAAGGCACACATGGGACTTGGGCGATATGAGCAGGCAGCGGCATATCTGGATGAGCTTGAGCAGGATTTAACCAAGGTGGATACAGTGCTTAAGACCGGAAACGTAATGGTTGATGCCATTTTAAACAGTAAGCTTACCATGATTATGGAGCGAAAGATTTCTGTAGATGCTACAGCAATCGTGCCGGAGAATATTTCGCTATCGGAAATAGATTTATCCGTTCTGATTGGTAATATGTTAGATAACGCCATGGAGGCATGTATGAAGATAGAGGATGAAAAGAACCGCTTTATTCGTATATACATTGACGTTATTAAGAAACAGCTATACATATCGGTAACTAATTCAATGCAGGGTGGGGCTAAGAAATCCGGTAATATATTCCAGTCAGGCAAGCAGGGAAACCATGGCTTTGGGCTGCTTAGAATAGACAGCATCGTAGCCAAGTATCATGGCTTTATTAATCGTCAGACAGAGAATGGAGTGTTTGCAACGGAGGTAATGCTTCCGTTGGTACAGTTGAAAAATCATTAGTAAGCTAGGCTGGGGTGTCAAA
>JAZQLB010000292.1:0-3489 GCA_045542475.1 Lachnospiraceae bacterium
CAAATCTTGTGGGTACTCTATCATAATTCTATTTAATCCTGCTTAAAGAACTCTATATCATCAATAGTTCCCCAAGCTCCTGTTCCCGCATTTACATTAATACCAACTATTACATTAGCACCTGCCGGAATCTCAATATCCTTAATTACAGGATTCTGCCATACAACCCAGCCTTCCACACCAAAGTTCTGGGTATACATTGTACCATCTACATTCACATAGATGTACATCTCGTACTCTCCGGCATCGCCACCTTGAATATTAGCTGAAAGTGTATACTTACCCTCTTCTGCAATAGTAACACTCTGTGAAGCATCAAATGCAACCACGCCTGATGTCCAGAAATGTAATGAATAATCACCTGTTACAGCATCTGCTGACTTCTTCTGGAAATCTGTACATGGAGTAATTCCATCAGGATATGTAATAACCCATGCACTGTGGTCTTCCTCTTCAAATGAATAGTCCGCAACAAGATTATCCTGCTTAACCTTAAGTGTAAGCACAATTTCCTCACCCTTGGCATCTGAATCCTCTTGTGAAATAACACCCTTTATAACATAAGTTCCCGACTTATTAACATCATACTGTGGGTTAGTCCACTCTACTGCCAGCTCACCTGTTGAACCATCATTAAATAAAGCACTTACTGTCTTTGGAAGTTCATAAGCCTCACCCGTGCTTATAATTACCGTCATATCACTTATTGAATTAACCTTAATATCTGAATATGCACCTGTATCTACATACTTAAATACCGAAAGTGAAGCCAAAGGATGACCTGTGCTATCAAACATTGCCTGATTATCCCATGAAGAACCACCATACCACATACCTGCATCATCAGGGTCATATTCGCCTGCATAGCTTGCTGCCCAGCCTGAACCATACTTCTCCCATAATGCTGCATTTGACTCCCATACTGCTGTTGCATCAGAAGCCGTCATATCATATTGACCTACTGTAATCCATGCCGGCTCCCAGTAGAAATAACCGATTCCTGCATCACCAACTGCTGCAACTGCTGCCATTACATCTCTTACCATATCAGCCTGACCCTGAACTGTAGCAGGATATCCCTCTGTAAGGTCTGATTCAGAGCCTACAGTATTACCCTGTCCGTCAGTATCGTTAAGACAGTATGCATATGAATTCTCTACTACCATAACCTTCTTGTCATAAGCATCTGCTACTACCTTAAGAACCTCTGTTAAGTTCTCCATATCCTCATGCCAGTATGAATAGTATGAACTGGCAAAAACATCATAATCAACCTCATACTTAGCAAAAATTGAAGCATACTTAGCATAGCTGCCCTCTTTCTCAGGGTTAGTGAAATGAATTGCTGTTAATATATCATCATCAACAGCCTTAACCGCATCAATACCAGACTGAATAAGTGTACATTTTGCTTTCCACTCTGTCTCACCACTCATTCCGTTATTAATCTCATTACCAAGCTGAACCATACCTACATCAATCTTATTATCCTTTACAAGCTTAACCATACAGTCATATGTATAATCATATAAAGCTGTTGTCTTCTCCTCAAGCGTCATTCCCTCCCAAGCCTTAGGACACTGCTGCTTACTTGGGTCAGCCCAGAAATCTGAATAATGGAAATCCACCAGAAGCTTTAAGCCGGCTGCTGTTGCTCTCTTACCGATTGCAATGGCTGTCTCAATATCATTGTTACCACCACCATAACCATTGCCTGCCGCATCAAACGGATCATTCCACACTCGTACTCTTACATAATTAACACCTGATTCCTTAAGAGTCTTAAAAATATCCTGTTCCTTGCCATCATATCCATAGAATTTAACACCACTGTTCTCAAGGGCGATAATACTCGAAACATCCACACCCTTAATAAAATCATCATTAAGATTCTCAATCTTCTCAACGAAAATCTCTGCCTTCTGTGGTTCCTTGCTTGCCGAATTACAGCCGCATAATGAACACATAATGCAAATAACCATCAATACACTAATAAATCTTTTTTTCATATGCTTTCATCTCCATAAAAATATTTATCCGATATACCCATAAATTACGGACAGATATATTATAACATAGTTCTAATTTTTTTTCGAGAGTTTCGAGGTATTTTCGTGATTTTAGAAATAATATCGAAAAAATACATAGCATAATAGGATAGCTATAAGAAAAAAGATATGATATACTGTGCTTATTATTAATATTTTCATAGGATGAAGCAGATTATGGGTACCAAAAATAACAAAGTCCAACTTAATAGTGGCATTACTCCTGATAAGATTAGACGTTTTGAGGCAGCCTGTGACAGGATTATTTATTCTGCCCGCGAAGAGAATGGAATAGGTACCTTAGGTGAAAAGACTCTCCATGCAGTTCTTAAAAATTATCTGGTATCTGACACTCAGTTTCATGAGATTAAAGTCGGCAGATTCTTCGCTGACATTAAGTGCAATAACGAAATAATCGAGATTCAGACCAAGCAGTTTAACAGACTGCGAAGTAAACTGGAGGCATTTCTTACTGAAAACAGGGTTACTGTGGTTTATCCTATTGCCTATGAAAAAAAACTAAGATGGGTAGATATTGAAAGCGGCGAAATATCCAAGCCTCACAAATCCCCAAAGCGTGGTCGCCCTCAAAGTGTATTCTATGAGTTATATAAGATTAAGCCATTTCTTAACCATGAAAATTTCCGACTTCTGATTGTACTGGTTAATATTGAAGAATACCGTTTTCTTAACGGCTGGAGTCAGGATAAGAAAAAGGGCTCATCATGCAGCGATAGAATTCCAACGGCACTTATTGACGAGATATATCTGAAAACTCCAAAAGATTATATTCTGCTTATTCCAGCCGGACTTAATAATGAATTTACTGTGAAAGAATACGCCAAGGCAGCAAAAATCACGGCTAAATATGCACAGCCTGCCGTAAATATTCTATACCACCTTGGCGTTATTGAGCGCGTAGGTAAAAAAGGTAACTCCTACATATATTCTGTTATATAAACTAATCCGATACAAATATGGCAGCATTACCGGGCATAAGAACTATTTTCTTACTGCCCTTTTTATATTTAACAAGGGCTTCATCCGCTGCCGCTACAAGCCTCCATTCACCTTCTGTCTGACCCGGAATCGCAAATTCATGAATCTCACTATGGAAATTAAGCACTATATATACATTCTTCCTTTCACCTGCATATATTCCACAATATAAAATTCCTATATGTCTTGAATACTCTTCCAACAGCGGATACCATGCTCTTTCGCTGTGATAAGACACATCCGGCATTCCCTTATTCAGATGGTCACTATATGAAAAAACATTATCCGGACGGATACAGCCATGCTCTCCTCTTAACTTTATAAGCTTCTTAACAAACTCATACAATTCACTGTTTTTGTTAAGAAGTGACCAGTCCAAATAGCTTATTTCATTATCCTGACAATAAGGATTATTATTTCCCCTTAAGTCGGAGGCCAAGCG
>JAZQLB010000293.1:0-6246 GCA_045542475.1 Lachnospiraceae bacterium
AGCATACTTTTGAGCCAATATATAATGAGAATTCAAGGATATTAATTCTTGGTAGCCTGCCGTCAGTTAAGTCAAGGGAGCAGAACTTTTATTACGGACATCCACAGAATCGTTTCTGGAAGGTGATTGCAGGGCTTACAGGAGCTGAAGTTCCTATAACAATAGCTGAGAAGAAAAGCTTATTACTTAATAATGGAATTGCTATATGGGATGTGATTAGTAGCTGCCGCATAACAGGCTCATCGGATAGCTCTATTAAGGATGTTACGGTTAATGATATACAGAGCCTTTTAAAGAACACGGATATTAAAGCAGTCTATGCCAATGGAGGAAAGGCATACGAGCTTTACATGAAATACGCCTATAGTAATACGGTGACGGAGATAATAAAGCTTCCGTCAACTTCACCTGCCAATGCGGCATACAGTCTGGACAGGCTTATTAAAGAATGGGAAGCGGCTATTAATATGAGGAGAGAAAATATATGAATTTTTATTTAGCCCCAATGGAGGGGGTAAATGGATATGTATACAGAAATGTCTACAATAAGCATTTTCATAATATAGACAAATATATAACACCATTTATTGCGCCGGGAGAGCATAAGGCTTTTAAGTCGAAGGAGCTTAGGGATGTGGCTCCACAGAATAATGTGGGAATGAATACCACGGTGCAGATGCTTACAAATAATGCAGATGCATTTATTATAACTGCAAGAAGAATGAAGGAATTCGGCTATAGGGAGGTTAATTTAAACCTTGGCTGTCCGTCAGGAACAGTGGTCTCAAAATATAAGGGCTCAGGTTTTCTTGCCATTCCTGATAAGCTGGATATTTTTCTTGATAAGGTGTTTACTGAGCTTGATGGCGAGATTGATATTTCTCTTAAAACGAGACTTGGCAAGGATTCAAGCGAAGAATTTGAGGATTTGCTATACATATATGGGAAATATCCTGTAAGTGAGCTGATAATTCATCCGCGAATTCAGAAGCAGATGTATAAAGGGACACCGGATATGGAGTGTTTTTCTAAGGCTGTGGAGTATATGAACGAGAAGAATCCACAGATGAAGCTGGTGTATAATGGAGATATATTTACGAAGCAGGCTTATGATAGCTTTTGCGAGAGATATCCGATGATTGATAATGTAATGCTGGGACGCGGCATAATAGCTAATCCGGGACTTGTAGATTTCATCAAGGAGGGCAAAGCTCTTACGAATGAGAAGCTTAAGGAATTCTACTATGATTTGCTTGAGGGCTACAGAGTGGAGATTCAGGGCGATAAGAATGTGTGCTTTAAAATGAAGGAGCTGTGGTTTTATATGGTGAACAGCTTTGATGATAAGGAGCGCTGCTGGAAGTATGTTAAGAAGGCAGATTCTCTTATGGAGATTAATGCTGCTGCCGATAAGATATTTAGAGAGCATGAGCTTGTGATGGAGCAGGGCTTTAGGCTGTAGCCGGTAAAAGGGGGATAACATGAAAGCATCATATTTTAAAAATAATATATACATAATTAAGCTCCTGTGGAAAATCAGCAAGGGCAGAGTAATTGCGGAATTATTGCAGAGCTTTTTCGGTTACGCTAACTGGGTTTTCTTTGGAATTGTGTTTATTAAGTATCTCGTATCATCTATTGAGAAGGGCAGAAGCTTTGAGGAAATAATGACCTTTCTTGTGGTAAGTACGCTGGTGTTTTTAATTCCGTCAGCCTTTGGAAGCTGGTACATCCACAGATATAAGGAGAGGACAAACGCAGATATTTTTGCAAGGGTGAATACTCTGCTTTTTGATAAGGCGACAGAGGTGGAATTAGCCTGCTACGAGGATACGGAGTTTTATAATCAGTTTACCTTTGCCATGAAGGATTGTCATATAAGACTAGCGGAGATATTAGAGAATATCTGTACCATATTTACCAGTGTTATTGCGGCGGCTTTTTCGCTGTATTATATGTATACGATTGAGCCATTTGTTATTGTGTTTATTTTAGGACCGGTAATTGGTAATTTCGTGTTTGGCAAGCTGATTAATGAGGTTAAGTTTAAGCAGAAGAAGGAGAGCGTTCCTTATACCAGAAAGATGGACTATGTGAACAGAAGCATTTATCTTTCGGAGTATGCCAAGGAGCTTAGAATGACCTCTGTTTTTCAGGTGCTAAAAAAGCTTTATATGGAGGGCTTTTCGGGAGTTATCGGTAAAATTAAGGAATATCAGGGCAAAGCAATAAGGCTGGTGTTATGGAGAAATATTTTTACCTTTGTTATAATTTTTCAGGGCGTAATGTTCTATTCCATGTATTGTACCTTGGTGACTAAGACAATTACAATCAGTGGCTTTGCGGTATTATTTTCAGCAATGGATTCGGTTGCCTGGATGGTTATTCAGGCATCTAAATCTATTTTGAAAAGCTATGAGGATACCCTATATATTGCCAATGTAAAGGCATTTTTGGAGTATGAGCCTGCTATTAATGAGAAACAAAAGGGCATTATGCCGGAAAGAGCAAAAAAAGCAGGGGAAGAGGCAATTGTTTTTGATAATGTGTCATTTACATATAAGGGACAGACGGAGCCTACACTTAAGTCAGTTAATATGACAATACATAACAAGGAAAAGATAGCTATCGTTGGTCATAATGGTGCGGGAAAAACTACCTTTATAAAGCTGCTTATGAGACTTTATGATACCACTATGGGCAGTGTAAGCTATAATGGAATTAATATTAAGGAATACGATATTACAGAGTACAGAAAGCTTTTCGGAACAGCATTTCAGGATTATCAGGTGTTTGCACTTACCGTTGCCGAAAATGTATTAATGAGAAAGCCGGAGGGAGAGGCGGATTATAACAGAGTAGCTGACTGTCTTAAAAGAGTTGGTGTATATGATAAAATATTAACCCTTCCAAATGGAATGGATACAATTCTTACTAAGGAGTTCGATTTAGACGGAGCAGTATTGTCAGGCGGTGAGCTTCAAAAGGTAGCAGTAGCAAGGGCGTTTGCCAAGGAATATGACATTGCTGTATTTGATGAGCCGTCAAGTGCGCTTGACCCTGTGGCAGAATATAAGCTATATGAGAATATTATTGAGGCTGGCAGGGATAAAACGGTTATTTTTATATCCCACAGACTGTATTCAGCCTGTCTTGCTGATAAGATATATATGTTTGAGAATGGCGAAATAATTGAGCAGGGCAGTCATGAGGAACTTATGAAGATGGGCGGCAGTTATGCAGATATGTTTAATAAGCAGGCAAAGAATTATCAGGGAGGTGAGGCAGATGAATAAGAAAAACAATCTCCCTAAGATGAGCACAAAAAGAAGCTTATCAAATATTCTCTTCATGCTTGGTATAGTGATGAAATATACTCCGGGATATTTCGTGGCAATGTGTCTGTTTGAAGTTTATGCAGCCGCAGAGGTATTTATTGAGTTTACCTATGCCAGTAAGTATCTGCTTGATATAATCGAGACGGGCGGAACCTTTAAGGAAGCAGTACATTTTATGCTGTTTATTCTGGCAATTGTAATGATAAAGCTTTTGCTTGCGGCAGTAATGGAAAATTCCGTTACACCAAAGGCAAGAGAGAAGCTCTATATGAAGCTCCGTCTTGAAATGTATGAAAAGGCGGTTTCACTTGACCTTAGCAGATACGATAATCCTAAGTATTATAATGAGTTTGTATGGAGTATCAGCGAAGCCTCAACACGAATGGATAAAATTCTTAATGACGTGGGCAGACTTGTACACAATATGACAAGAATTGTGGTAAATGGCATATTCTTCCTTGCCTTTGATGTGCTTGGAATAGCCTTTGTAATAGTAAGTCTGATTATTAATGTGGCAGGAAAATCGTATGTAGGCAGGCTCGGGTTTGCAAGAGATGCCGAGCTTAAGCCGGTTGAGAGAAAGCGAAGCTATTTTAACAGAATTTTCTATCTTAATGATTATGCAAAGGAAATCAGGCTTAATCCTGTAGAGGATATGCTTAAGGATGAATTTAAACAGACTAATGATATGGTATATCCGATAATTGATAAATATGGTAAGAAGCAGTTTTCAGTAGGATTTTTGTCTTCATTTATTGCAAATGATATATTAATAACCGTTGTGTATCTGGGATATCTGGTATACAAAACCGTTGTTTTAAAAGCTTGTACCTATGGAAGCATGATTGCTTTATTTTCTGCTTCCTCAACTCTTAAGAATTCTCTTAGAAATGTAGCCATGCTGTTTCCTGAATTTGAGCAGCATAGTCTGTATGTGGAGAAAATCAGAACTTTCCTTGCTTTTGAGAGTGAGCTTATATCGGGGGATAAGCAGATTGAAGGTAATGATTTTAAGGAGCTTACCATTGAAAATATCAGATTTGCATATGGTGAGGACAAGGATACAATTAATGATGTATCAATGTCTGTTAAGGCTGGCGAAAAGATAGCGATTGTAGGCTATAACGGAGCAGGAAAAAGTACTCTTATTAAGCTTATTTTAAGACTATATGATGTAAATGCGGGGGCAATTAAGGTTAATGGTGTTAATATTAAGGAGTATGATAAGAATTGCTACAGAGGGCTGTTTGCTACTGTCTTTCAGGATTATAAGCTGTTTGCAGCTACTATTGCAGATAATGTCAAAATGGATAATGCAACAGAGGCGGACTGCTATGAGATTATAAAGGCGCTTGATGAGAGTGGTTTTAAGGACAGACTTGATACTCTTGAGGACGGAATAAATACAAGCCTTACAAGGGAATTTGACGATAAGGGTGTTAATCTGTCAGGCGGTGAGGCTCAGAAGGTGGCAATAGCCAGAACCTTTTACAAATATTGTCCTGTTATAATTCTTGACGAGCCATCCAGCGCACTTGACCCGATAAGCGAGTATAAGCTTAATGAGGTTATGATGCAGGCTGCGGCAAATAAGGCGGTTATATTTATTTCGCATCGCTTGTCGAGTACTGTTATGGCGGACAGAATATATATGTTTGAAAACGGAAGGATTATAGAGCAGGGAAGTCATGAGGAGCTTATGAGGCTTAGCGGTAAATATGCCGAGATGTTTAATTTACAGGCAGAAAAATACCGAAGCTGAGTAGGAAAGGAGCCACATATGAGAAGGTATATACTTAAAAACAGGGCAATGTATATTTTGTATTTTATTCTGATGCTAATTGTAACCTTTATGGGGACATATTTTGCATTTGTAATCAGTAATCTGCTGGATTTCGTTGTTAATAAGGATATGCAGGGGCTTAAGGAGTATTTCGTATTTGCGATTGTGTTTGTAGTTGCAACAATTACGCTTGAGTTTTTGTTTGAGGGCTTAAGATACAGGATGAGAAGAGATGCAAAAAAGGCGCTTAAGGCTGATTTGTTTAAGGCAATAATGGCTCAGTCTGCAAGGCATTTCGAGCAGTATAATACGGGGGATTATCTTAATAAAATCACAACCCAGTGCGATATGTATGATGAATTGTATTTTGCCAATTACCTAAGAACTCCGGTGGTGATATTTTCATTTATATTTGCAGCGGCAGCTTCTGTTATATTAGAGCCTATGATGCTGCTTATTATGGTCGTGCTTGCTTTGATTACATCCCTTGTGATGAAGAATATTACAAGAATTTTAAAGAAAAGCACAGCTGCTTATACTGAAGCGGCGCAGGAGTATACCTCCTTTACAAAGGATGCCTTTTCGGGCTACCGGACCATAAAGGTATTTGATATTATGGATAAGATTCTTACAAGACACAGAGTAGCAAATAAGCTTGTGGAGAATAAGAAATGCCGTAATATGACAAATACAGCGCTATGCAGCTATATGGGGATGTTTATAGGACTTTTATCAACTGTGTTAATTACAGGAATTGCATGTGTATATGCAATAGAAGGGAAAATATCAATTAGTGCAGTATTTGCATTTAGTCAGTTAATCGGCAAGATTATATCACCAATTAATTCAGCATCAGATATATATGCTCAGTTTGTTTCATCAAGGGTAATTAAGAATGAATTTGACGAGCTGCTTGCTGTTAAGACGGATAACCGTACTCAAAAGATAGACAGCCATGTTCCGGAGATTAGCATTAAAAATCTAAGCTTTTCCTATGATGGTAAGACTAATATAATTAATAATCTTAACTGGGAGTTCAGACCGGGAAAGAAATATGCCATTATCGGAGGCAGCGGCTGTGGAAAGAGTACGGTGTTATCTCTGATACTTGGCATGTATGATGAT
>JAZQLB010000294.1:0-3170 GCA_045542475.1 Lachnospiraceae bacterium
AGAAGGAATCAAGATTAATAAGAAGTATACTTCAAGAAATATTAACAAGATTCAGATGATTTTCCAGGACCCTGTTGCTTCTCTTAACCCTCGTATGACAGTAAGAGAAATCATTGCAGAGGGTCTTACTATCAGAAAGATTAAGGATAAGGAATATATTAACAAGAAGGTTCTTGAGATGCTTGACCTCGTAGGTCTTGTACCGGAGCATGCTGACAGATATCCACATGAGTTTTCAGGCGGACAGAGACAGCGTATCGGTATTGCAAGAGCTATCGTTCTTGAGCCGGAGCTTATCATTGCTGATGAGCCTATCTCAGCTCTTGACGTTTCTATTCAGGCACAGGTTATTAACCTTCTTAATGACCTTAGAGAGAAGATGGGGCTTACAATTATGTTTGTTGCCCATGACCTTTCAGTTGTTAAGTATTTCTCTGACAGAATTGCGGTTATGTATTTTGGTAAGCTTGTAGAGTTAGCTGATTCAGATGAATTATTTGCTAATCCATGCCACCCATATACACGCTCACTTTTATCAGCTATTCCTCTTCCTGATCCTCATTATGAGAAGCAGAGAAAGAGAATTGTATACACTCCTGCACTTGACCACGATTACTCAGAGGAAGGACCTTCACTTCGTGAGGTTACTCCAGGCCATTTCGTATACTGTAACACAGCCGAGATGAAGAAGTATCAGCAGGAACTTAATAACAAATAAGCAGGAAAAACAATGGATTTTATTAGGACATATAAAAGATATTTTATTACAATTACAGTAGGTCTTGTTATGGTAGCGATTATGTGCTTTATGCGAGGTATATTATCAGCTGAGGGCGCAATGGTGTATCACCTTCTGAGTGATGCCTTTGCGGTGCCGGGGTTATTTATTCTGGCGGCAGGAATACTGGTAATGGTATCGAATGAAGGCTTATTTAACGGAATATCATATGGAGTAAGAGCGGTAACCAGAGCACTTACTAACAGGCATGAGCCTAAGATGGAAGAGAGCTTCTATGAGTATAACCTAAGAAAGTCAGGTCAGGAGCATATTCGCTTCGGACACTTGATTATTGTAGGAGTGATGTTTATTGTGATATCTGTTATATTAGCGATGTTTTCCTAATTTAGTGTATGTCCCCGGACGGTTGTCCGGGGATTTTTTTTGTTCTTTTTCTGACAGAAAATAGTGACAAAGCTGCTGTCAAATAATAATATATTATAACTAAAATAATCAGGATAATGTTGTATGGAAGAAGAGCTTTACAACAGTCAGAAACGCTCAAATGACCTAAATCTCTCACTAAGTCTGTCACCCGAAGAACGTGTAAAATCAGAGGAGTTAAGCACTGGTTACAATGCAACCACCAAGGTATGGGAGTTAATTATAAAATACAACGGCGACATCATAACACCAATTACCAGCTTGGGAGGCTTTGCTACCCCTCTCTTAGGCGGCTACGCCATAATAACTCTCCCTGAAACCATGATTTCAGCAATAACACAATTGCCTGAGGTTGAGTACATTGAAAAACCAACCCGTTTATACTACGAATAACAGTTTTCATTAACAAAATCCTAAATAAAATGAATATATCAGGAGGTTTTATGCTACAAAGAGCTGTTGGTTCACTTCGGGTTGCAACCCAGCCAATTACCCGTTCCTGTATAGTACCCTTGTGGAATGAGCCATATAATCTGTCGGGAAGAGGCTGTATAGTAGCGGTTATAGACAGCGGTATTGACTGGAAGCATCCCGATTTTACTAATGATGATGGAAGTACAAGGATTCTTAAGTTATGGGACCAGACTGTAAATTACGAGGTAACACAGGTTCCGACACCATCAGGCTATGTATACGGAAGTGAATATACAAAAGAGCTTATTGATGAAGCACTTACAGGAAACGAAGCTGCTATGAACAGTCTTTCGTTATCAAGGGATTATTCCGGGCATGGCACCTTTGTGACAGGAATAGCAGCAGGTAACGGAAAATCCTCAAATGGCAGAAATCGTGGTGTGGCTTATGAAGCAGAGCTTATAATTGTTAAATTGGGCGAGAGCTTGGAAAATGAATATCCAAGAACCACCAGGCTTATGGAGGCTGTTAATTATGTGATCAATCAGGCTGTCGCTTATAATAAGCCAATAGCTATTAATTTAAGTTTTGGAAATAATCAAGGCTCTCATGACGGAACAGACCTTTTATCTTCGTATTTAAGTCTTGCTGCAAACGTATGGAAAAGTAGTATTGTATGTGGTACGGGAAATGAAGCCGGTGCTGGAATTCATACCTCGGGACTATTGACAGACGAGCAGGGAGGAGTGGAAGAATGGGCGGTTGGGGCATATCAGACAGCTTTTAATTTGCAGCTATGGAAGGATTATAGTGATGAGTTTGAACTTGTGCTTACTGCACCGGGAGGGCAGAAATTTAGAATTATAAGAGAGGGCACAATAACGGATACAATAACGGACACAATGAGGGTAAATAGTCCGGGCATACAGCGGTTTCAGACACAGGGGACTAATATCTATGTGTATTATGGTGAGCCCAAGCCCTATAGTGCCTATCAGCAGATTTATTTTGAGTTTATACCAAAAAATCAGTTTGTTGATACCGGTATCTGGACAGTGGAGCTTACTCCTGTAAGAATAGTTAATGGAAGATATGATATGTGGCTGCCTGCAAGCTCTTCTCTCAGTGGTGAAACAAGATTTCTCGCACCGGATGAGAATGTGACTCTTACCGTACCCTCAGCGGCAGATAAGGTTATATCCGTAGGGGCATATAATTCACGTACTGATGCCTATGCTTTTTTTTCGGGAAGAGGCTTTACGAGGGAGAATTCAAGGATAAAGCCTGATATTGTGGCTCCGGGAGTGGATATTGTATCAACTGCTGTGGGCGGAGGTTATTCCATGCGAAGCGGAACATCAATGGCAGCTCCCTTTGTTACGGGCTCGGCGGCACTTATGATGGAGTGGGGAATTGTAAATGGTAATGATGCCTATTTATATGGGGAAAAAATAAGGGCGTATCTTATAAAGGGTGCACGGAGGCTGGCGGGGGATAGAGTTTTTCCTAATCAGCAGATTGGGTGGGGAGCGTTGTGTCTTAGGAATAGTCTTGTGGAAAGATAATAGTTATTGTATTTGTAGTGAATACCATC
>JAZQLB010000295.1:0-15512 GCA_045542475.1 Lachnospiraceae bacterium
GAGCCTACGAAGGCAATCTTCTGTCCCGGCTTGGCATAAAGAGAAATATCATGAAGCACCGTAACCTCAGGTGTATAACCAAAGCTTACATTATCAATCACCACATGACCTGTAATTTTATCCATTTTTATAAGGCGTTCATCCTGTACCTCCGGCTCCTGTGCCATAACCTCAAATACTCTCTCCGCACCTGCAAGGGCTGAGAAAATAGTATTCATCTGCATTGAAATCTCATTAATCGGTCTGTTAAAGCTTCTTGTATAATTAACAGAGATTGTTAAACCTCCAATATCAAAATTCTTAACCACCACCAAAATGGCACCCACACAGGCTGTAATGGCATAAGAAATATTACAAAGCTGATGCGTAACCGGACCCATAATACCTGATGTGAACTGGGCACGAATCTGAGCCTCACACAAATTCTCATTAAGGAATTCAAATTCCTCCACCGCAGTTTTTTCGTGATTAAATACCTTAACCACCTTCTGACCCGAAATAGTCTCCTCTGAAAAGCCATTTAGCATACCAAGATTCTTCTGCTGTTTAACGTAGGCAGAACGACCATACTTTAAAATAGCCTTGCTTGCCAGAGTAAGAAGCGGTGTCATAATAAGGGTAATCAGACCCAGAATCCAGTTGGTGTACATCATAAGAACCAAGGTTCCCACTATGGTAATTGCACCCGATATAATCTGAATTAATGTGGTATTAAGCATCTCTCCCACCGCATCCACATCATTTGAAAAGCGGCTCATAATGTCACCTGTGGAATGGGTATCAAAATATCTGATTGGCAGTTTCTGAAGCCTGTTATAAAGGTCCGTTCTCATCTGTCTGAGTGCCCTTTGCGATACCGTAAGCATAATTCTCTGCTGTAGCCACTGGGTAATAATAGATACAATATATACAACTGCCATTAGCCCAATCCCCATTGCAAGTCCCTTAACCCTCATTGACAAGTCCACCTCTGCCGGGTCGAAATATAAAAACTTATTCATAACCGGACGAAGCATATAAGATGCCGCTAATGTAGATACTGTATGAACTATTGCACAAATTAATGCAATTATAAACAAATAGCTCTCCCCTGATAAATAGCTGAAAAGCTTTTTTAGGGTTTTTATGGCATTCTTAGGCTTGCCGCCCTTGCTCATGGCACCTCTTGCCATTGGACCGCCGCCTCTTCCTACGGATATGCTTGCCTTGCCTCCTGACTGTGAGGCGGTATGATTTTCATATTTCTTTATAAGTCTTTCTCTTTTCTTATTATCCATATGTCTATACCTCCTCCTTATCCTTCTGAGAATAGTATATTTCCTGATATGCCACACAAGACTTCATAAGCTCAGCATGAGTTCCCACACCTACGATTCTTCCCTCATCGAAAACAATGATTTTGTCTGCATCCACAACAGAGGTAATTCGCTGGGCGATAATCAGCTTGGTCGTCCCCCCAAGCTGCTCACGGAAAGCCTTACGTATAGAAGCATCCGTTGCAGTATCCACAGCACTTGTTGAATCATCAAGGATAATAATTTTAGGATTCTTAAGCAGAGCTCTGGCAATACATAATCTCTGCCTCTGACCTCCTGATAAATTTGCTCCACCCCTGCCTATATCGCTGTCATATCCATCAGGGAAGGATGTAATAAATGAATCTGCCTGTGCGATTTTTGCCACACGTACCAGCTCCTCATCTGTAGCCTCTTCATTACCCCATCGAAGATTCTCAGCAATAGTTCCCGAAAACAGCGTATTTTTCTGTAATACCACCGCAATATCCTCTCGCAGATTTTCAAGGGCATAATCCTTAACATTAACGCCATCCACAAGCACCTCGCCCTCGTCAGCATCATAAAGACGTGGAATTAAAGATACAAAGGTAGTCTTTCCTGAGCCTGTTGAGCCGATTATTCCCACCAGTTCTCCTGCCTTAATATGTACATTTATATTATCAAGCACCTTATCCGTATTATTTTTAAAATAACGGAAACCTACGTTACGAAATTCAATCTCGCCTCTTTCTACCAGCTTATCCTTAAAGGCGGATTTTTCGTCATTAAGGTCGATATCCGCATTCATTACCTCGCTTATTCTTCTGTCAGATGCCGCCGCACGGGTTCCCTGCAAAATAATATTTGCCAGAAAATTAAGTGCTGTAAGTACCTGTGAAAGATAGGTTATAAAGGCTGTGAGTGTACCGATTTCCATATCGCCAATCATAATAGGCTTACCTGCCACCCATACAACCCCAAGAGTAGCCACATTAACTGCAAGGGCTGATACCGGCTGCATAAAAAGCATTACCTTAAGTGCCGAGGTACTTTTCTTAAGAAGCTCATCATTAATCCCTGCAAATTTCTCAATCTCATAATCCTCACGTACAAAGGATTTTATAACCTTCTGGTTAGTTATAGTCTCCCCCACATTATTATTAAGTCCATCAATAGCCTTCTGCATCTTGGTATATCTAGGCGATGCAGTCTTAATAATCAAGGCTATGGCAAGAGCTAAAAAAGGCACAATCATAAAAATAACCCATGCCAATTTCGGTGCCAGCGTAAATGACATTACAAGTGCACCCACAAGCATAATCGGACTTCTAAAGCACCCTCTAAGAAGGCTCTGTGTGAAATTTTGAATCTGGGTAATATCATTAGTAATTCTTGTAATCAATGAGCCCGTAGTAAATTCATCAATATTTGCAAAGGAGAACCTCTGAATCTGACGGAACACATCTGCTCGCACACCTGTTGCCAGCCTCGCCGAGCCCCTGATGGCAAAATTAGCTCCCAGCACACCTGTTATCATCATTCCAATCGCCAGAATTCCCATGAGAATGCCATTCCCAATTATATAATCAATATCTCCGCTTGAAGCTCCCTTATTAATAATATTCGCATTAATATAAGGCAGAATAAATTCACCACAAGCCTCTAACACCATAAATAATGGTCCCAGCAAAAAATTATACCAATATTTCTTCACGTACTTCGTGTATTTTTTCATAACAGCTTCACACCTTACCTTCCTTTGATTTTATATTTAAAAACGAAAGATAATTACCCATCATTTCCTCATAGGTCTCATCCTGTGTCACATCTCCTCTTTGCATAAAGCCATTATTGGTCAGCTCAATAAAACCATGCATCGCTGAACGCAGCCACCTCACAAAATTCACCATTTCCTTATGTGGCAGACCATATTTAACAATAACATCCCTTAAAGGTGAAAAGCTCTGAAAACCTGCATGTCTAACCGCTTCGTCATCAAGCAGCGGCATGTGAATAAGAGCCTTATACAGTTCCTTATTCTCCATAGCAAAGCTTCTATATGCTCTTGTCCCCGCCATAAATGCTTCATCTGTGTTTTTCCCTTTAACAGCCTCTTCAAGTGTATCTTTCATCCTGACGGCTGCCTTAAGCGCAATATTAACATTAAGCTCTTCAATACCCTTTATATGATTATAAAGTGATGCCGGCTTAACCTCCAGTCTTGCCGCCAGCTCTCTTATAGCCAGCTTATCATAGCCCTGCTCCTGCACCAGCCTTTCAGCCTCATCATATATAATCTCCTTGCTTAAGCCCCGTTTTGCCATAGCTCATACCTGTATGCCGATGGCATTCCTTTCTGTAATAATTTATTTGTATAGTATATTAGGCAAAAATAAAAACTAACAGCGTTAATTATAATGCTAACACTGTTAGTTTGTCAATTTTTCTTTAAAACTCATTCTTAAGACTTCTCCTAAACAACCCCTGCAAGGTCTCCCTGGCATCCTTCCCCTCATAAAGAATCCGATACACCGCCTCACATATAGGAAGCTCAACACCATAGCCCTTACTTAGATTATGAAGTGCCTTAGCAGTATAATATCCCTCCGCCAGCTTATCATACTCCATTCCCATAACCACGCTTTTGCCAAAATTAAGGTTCTGGCTATGCTCCGAAAAAAGTGTTGCCTCGTAGTCCCCAAGATGGCACAAACCATATGCACTGCTTTCCTTTCCTCCCATGGCAACCATAAGCCCCGATATTTCCTTGGTTCCTCTAGCCATAAGCGCGCCCTTTAGAGAGCTTAAATCAAGTCCCTCAAGCATTCCTGCTGCTATTCCCACAACATTCTTTGCCGCAGCTCCAATCTCATTACCAATCAAATCCGTACCATAGTAGAAGCGTATCAGCTCGCTTGAAAATGCCCTTATTAAATCCCCCTTTACGAACTCATCATTACTGTCAATAACCATGCAATTAGGCACACCACGGTAGAATTCCTGCACATGTCCCGGTCCTAACCATACTGCTATTTTATTGGTATGGTCTACCTCATCACTAACCACCTGCGACAGCCTTCTACCACTTTCTATTTCAATGCCCTTCATACACAGAACTATTTTCTTTTCGGTGATATTAAGCTCCTTTAGTTGCTTTGCCACATCCCCCAGCTGCTGGGCGCTGACAGATATAATAATAATATCTGCCTCCCTGCAATCATCCAAAGAGCTTATGAGACTCACTGCTTCCGGTAGTGTTATCTGCCCGTTGCTTCTACTCTCCTGCAAGGCTTTCATTCTCATGGAATCAGCTCTGCCATATAGACTTACATTATGACCTATTTTATCCAGATACCACGCAATAAAGCTGCCCCATCTTCCACAGCCAATTACAAATATCCTCTGCACCGCCTTTTCCTTATCAGGAATATATATCTGCTTCTGGTATTTTATCTTTGAAATATCCGCATTAATTATATCGTTAATGGTAATCCCATACAGCTCTGATAGCTTATATAAAAGCTCTATATCAGGGATTGAGGCACCCGTTTCCCATTTTGAAATCGCCTGTCTTGATACCCCAAGACGGGTAGCAAGCTCATCCTGCGTGATTTTATAATATTTGCGAAGCTCCGCCAGATATTGCCCTATTTTTACCGAATCCATAATGCTGCCTCCTAAAAAAGTATCCACCTGCAATAATATCTACATTCAGACTTCTATCCACTCTAATATTATTGTACCTTTATCCACAATAAAATACCAGCAACTTATAATCGCATATCTGCCGCAAATGCTACATGCTTAATCCTTTTCACGATTTATCCCCTTTCCCAATCTCCAGCCGGTCCGCCATATTCCCACCAGCATAAGCCCACAGGAAATTATCATCCACGGATACGCCACCACATCAGGAAGTTCTCCCACAAATCTGTTAATTATAGTGTATGCCAGCCACAGCATTACACCTATAAACGCAAATATATCTATTGATAACCTTTTATTTTCGTGCTTTTTATTCTCCATCCCAAATCTCTCCTACATTCTTCTTGAAAATATTGCATTAGCTATTCCATACACCACAAAGAACAATAAAACCAGTCCTGACAGAGCAAACACCAGCTCTTTACTAAAAAATACCCCCACAAGCATAACCACATACATAGCAACTATAAGAACAAGTGCCGCCAGCCTTATAGCAGAATGATTGATTGCCACCAGCCTTTCATCTGACTCCTTAATTCTTGCCTCTCTAAGCTTGTTTTCGTCCTTTAACATTCTAAGCATCCGCACAGCAAATATAGTACCTGCAACCGCAAGTCCTGTACCTGCACCAGTCAAAAAGCCATTTGCAAATTCCGGCAAAACAGATATTCCCATAAGCTTTATAAGCACACTGACAACTACTGTCGCAACTCCCATTACCGCCAAAAAAAGCTCTGCCCAAATCCTTACTTTAACAACCTTCTTATACTCCTCAACATTAGCAGTACCTCTCGCACAAAAAATTCCTCTCATAGACATTCATCCTCCTCGTTAAAAATAAAAATATCTTCTATCCTCGCATCAAAAAACCGTGCTATTTTATGAGCTAATATAAGTGATGCATTATATCGCCCATTCTCAATAGATATTATCGTCTGTCTTGTAACACCAAGGGCTGTTGCCAGTTCCTCCTGTGTTACCTTCCGGGTCTTTCTAAGCTCCTGAATTCTGTTTTCCAACTTAACTGCCTCCCTATATAAATGTAAAACACGTTTTACTTTTTTAGTATAGTTTCCTTTACATTAAATGTCAAGTCCATTTTACATTTTTACCAAAAGGACTTACCCGTAAAAGAACAAAGAGTCCGCTTGCGGACTCTCGCGCTGCCGAAGCGTCGCATTTATGCGACATCTACCTTTGCTGCGGCGTGTGCATCCCGTCCGGTAGGACTTTTTTGCATTATAGGAAATTGAGAAATTTACTATAATGTAAAGAAAAACCGACAGTCTCAACTGCCGGTCTCCTTATAAAAATCCTCATTATTAAAATTCTCATTCTGTCTCAGAATCTTATCAATCTGCTGCTGTGTAATACTGTCTGTTATGTCAGTAATAAATACATAGAACAGCTTACCATCAATGGATTCTCCGTTCTCTAAGTGTCCGCAGTCATCAATCCAGCGAATCTCTCCATCCTTACGGATAATTCTGTAACGGATATAGTCCATCTTTCTGTCGGACTGCTTAACCTGCTCATGAATCTCCCATTGAACACGCTTGCGGTCATCAGGATGTACCATCTCTATAAAGGTGGTTCCTGCTATCTGGCGATATTCCTCCATATTCTCACAGCCAAATATCTTAAATACAGTTGGATTGACAAAAAGTACCTTCTCCTCATCAACAGCCCTATAGATAAAGAAACCATCTGATACACTTGCAAGCATCTCTGCCATATTCTGACGTTTACGCTCCTGCTTCTCACGCATTAATGCTTCAATACTTCGTATGGTCATAATGGCTGTTTTTGGAACACCATTTTCCCTTTCATTAACATATACCGTATTAAGACACCATTCCTCAGCCAGGTCATTAGCACTTCTAAGATACTTGTATTCTATAGAGTCTTCCTTTTTCAAAGACTGCTTAAGATTACTAAGGGATAAAAATTGTCTTACACTTTTCTCATCATGTGGAAGAATCTTACCTATTCCAAAGTGACGGTTAACCACCTCTTCATAATTACCTCTGTCAAGCATTCTGTCATCATCCGGATATATCATTCTGCAATAATTATCCTGCAGGTGTATATAATATACCTCTCTGAATGACAAGAGCACATTGTTAAGTGTCTCCTCATAAATATGAAGATGTGTGACATCCTGTATCATACAGCAGGCATAGCCTCTCTGGAATGGGAACAGGGTAAGCTGTAAATATTTTGATGAGAGCTTACTGTATACGCTAAAGTCAATCTTTTCACCCAAATATGCCGCATGGTATGCTCTTTCAAGAAACTCTTCCTTTTTATCAGCAAAAAGCTTATCAATAAGATACACAAGCCTCTCCATATCTCCGCCTGCCATACGTCCAAGCTCTGAATTGGCATATATAATATCATATCCTGCAGGCTTACCCTCCTCGTTAAGCATAAGCTTACCTACCGCATAGCCACAAGGAATCTTACCATAATACTTCTCAATATGCTTTAACTGATTATCTGTTAAATCATCCACATCTTTTTCTAAAAGCCCCTCCTCCATCTTCTTTTCCTGGAATGAGGTCATGTCAGTTAAGGAGCCATAGAAAAGCTTGTGACCGTCCTTCTCCCTTAAGAAAAGTATACGGATGTATACCCATAAGGTCTCTCCGTCCGTGCGGATAAAATGTATGTAGCCTGACGAACCCGTACCCGGATTCTCATATGCCTGATTAAATATAGAGAATAAAAGCTGTCCATCATCATCTCTTACATGATTGCCAAACTTCTTGTTATAATCAGCACCTTCCTTTGCAGATATTCCTGCCAGCTTAAAGTACTGCTCATTCACTCTTGTTATCTCTAAATTATTCTCATATAAATCATAGAAAGCTGCTGCCCCTAGAATATTATTAAAAGTCGTATCGTTAAAGAGGTTATCATCAAGGAACTCTCTTACATGCATGGATTCAATCTGCCTGCACCAGATACCGTCAAGGTCAAGTCTCCTCTCATCAGAGATAAGCTTCTCAAACTCTGATATATGCAGAGGCTTATAATAATAATAACCCTGACTGTAGCGGCAGCCCATCTTAAGCAGGAAACTCTCCTGCACCTGTGTCTCAACGCCTTCAACAACAATAGGAATTCTCATCTGCCTTGCCATATTAATTACAGACTCTAAGATTCCAATGCCCTTTTCCTCTTCATTCTCATTTATCTCAAGGAAACGCATATCAATCTTAAGAACGTCTACCGAAACACTCTTTAACATGTTAAGCGATGAGTAGCCGCTTCCAAAATCATCCATCATTACAAGGAAATCTGCATCTCTTAGCTGCTTAACAGTCCTTATAATCTTATCATTACTCTCTGCATAAGCACTCTCGGTAATCTCTACCTTAAGCAGCTTGGCAGGAAGACGATATTTACTAATAAGCTCATTAAGATATGCCGGAACATCCATCGAAAAGATATCAATACGGGATACGTTAATGGATATAGGAACCGGATGATACCCCTTATCAATCCAGTTTCTAAGCCATTCACATACCTTTCTCCACACATATCGGTCAAGATTGGCAATAAAACCATTCTTCTCAAGAACCGGAATAAATACTCCCGGTGGTATTAAACCCTTCTCTCTATGCTGCCATCTGACTAAAGATTCACCACCTACAATCTTACCATTAGAGATATCACACTGTGGCTGTACATAGAAGGTGAATTCCTCTCTTTCAAGACCTTCCTGAACCTCTGAAAGAATTCTGAGCTCTTCCTCAACCTTATCCTCCATATCTGTAGAGTACTCGCACTCTCTGTTAGTATAATTACCAATTACCTGTGCGAGTGCAATTGTGGCTCTGTCATACATTGTTGCAGCATGAACCCTGTCAGCAGTAATATGATATATACCAAATGCCGGTTGGAAGCCAACGGTGCTGCTAAACTCGCTGATTTCCTGAGTAAGACCTCTGCGGAGATTCTTAATAAGTGCCTTATCATACTCCATAAGCACACCAAAATTATCACCGCTCAGATATCCGGCAACTCCACTATGCACCTCTGTAAATTCCTTAATATATCCCGCAACTGTTACTAATAATTCGTCTCCCCGTTCCCTTCCATACAGCTTATTAAACAGACGAAAATGCTCCAGATCTATAGCAACCATGCAATAGCTCTCCGGTTCAACCAATTCTAAATATTCTTCTGCTTTTTTAAAAAAGGCATGACTAAAATACAATCCTGTCAAGGAATTAATCTCTGCCTGCGACTGCTGTATCTGCAAATCCATTTCCTTTACAGCAACTTCTGGATCATTTATCATAATCCACACCTCCATGTACCACGAAACAATGACTATATTCCCATTCTACCCCTTTTATCACATTAAATCAACAAAATTCAGAACTTTTTATTTGTCAAAAACAATCTTTTTAAGCTGAATCAATATAGTAGGTGCCAATGCCAGAATAACTATCCAAATCAGCTGCACACCTGATAATCCTACAACACTGAACACGTTGTGCATAAATGGCACGAATAAAACCAACGCAAGTAATACCACTCCGCCTATAAATGCCCCCACACTATAAATATTAGAGCCAACACCCAGCTTGAATATGGACGCTTCTCCTCTACAGTTAAAGCCGTGGAATAATCTTGCAAGTGTGAGAGTCGCAAACGCCATGGTTGAAGCAAGTGCCGGACTGGTTGTCAGCCCAATATGGTATGCTGCCATTGATGCTATGGCAATTAATGAACCCTGTCCCAGAAGCTTAAGCATAAAGTCCTTTGTAAGAATTCCAACAGAAGGGTCTCTTGGCTTCTCGTTTAACACCTTTTTATCTGCCGGTTCCATTCCTATGGCAAGAGCAGGAAGCGAATCCGTAAGCAGATTAATAAATAACAGATGCACCGGTGCAAATGGAACTGCAAGCCCCATAATAGAAGTATATAATACCGAAAGAATGCCCGCCGTATTTCCAGATAAAAGGAAAAGTATGGCATTTTTAATGTTACGGTATACATTACGTCCATTAGCTACTGCTTTGATAATAGTGGCAAAATTGTCATCTGACAGAATCATTGCTGCAGCATCCTTTGAAACCTCGGTTCCTGTAATACCCATTGCAACACCGATATCTGCCTTTTTTAGTGCAGGAGCATCATTAACACCATCGCCTGTCATGGATACAATATGCCCCTTTTTCTGCCATGCCTCAACAATTCTGATTTTATTTTCAGGTGACACTCTTGCATATACCGATATTTTTTCTATTTCAGAGGCAAGCTCTTCATCTGACATGGCATCAAGCTCTAAGCCTGTAAGTGCCATATCCCCCTCCTCATAAATACCTATCTGCTTAGCAATGGCTACTGCTGTAATTTTGTGGTCACCCGTAATCATAACAGGGCGAATTCCGGCTCTTTTAGCATCTGCTACTGCTGCTATCGACTCCTCCCTTGGCGGATCAATCATAGCTACTAAACCAAGAAAAATGTAGTCCTTCTCCGATTCCATGCTTAATGGCTCATCCGATTCCTTATATGCAAATGCAAGTACTCTTAAGCCGTTCTCTGAAAACTCCTTATTTCTACGGTTAATTTCCTCCTTTTCCTCCACAGTCATAGGACGAATACCATCGGAATATCTGATGCTCACACATCTGTCAAGCAATACATCAAGTGCTCCCTTTGTAAGGATAGTCGATATGCCATGAAGCTGATATTTTGTGCTCATAAGCTTTCTGTCAGAATCAAATGGAACCTCTTCCATTCTCTCCATCGACTTTCTAATCATATCCTCATGAAGACCAAGCTCCGCAAGAAAATCATTTTTTCCGGTCTTAATTTTTCTGAACATCTCCAAGAGAGCATATTCTGTAGGGTCTCCAATGCCTTTTCCCTCTATAATACTTGAATCATTAGTAAGGACCGCATCATATAAAAGATATCTCTGTGTCTGATTTGTTATATCAAGCTCCTCAGGCTTTAAAAGACTTCCGTCCACATATATATTCTGAACTGTCATCTTATTCTGGGTAAGTGTTCCTGTTTTGTCCGAACAGATTACTGATACACAGCCCAGACTCTCTACTGCCTTAAGCTCCTTAATTATTGCATTTTCCTTAGCCATTTTCTGGGTTCCGAATGCCTGCACAATGGTAACAATGGAGCTTAACGCCTCAGGAATTGCCGCAACTGCCAGTGCTACTGCAAACATCATGGAATCTAAAATTGCCATATCACGGTACACACAAAGCGCAAATACCAACACGCAAATTATCATAATAAGTATGGCAAGCCTCTGGCTGAATTTATCCAAGGTCTCTTGCAAAGGTGTCTTACGCTCCTTGGCTGCGTTCATAAGCCCTGCTATTTTACCAAGCTCCGTATTCATACCTGTGGCAGTAACCAGCACCATAGCACGTCCGTAGGTTACAAGACTGCCCGAGTATACCATATTGGTTCTGTCACCTAATGGAACCTCGCCCTCAATTACTTCGTCATTTTTATCAATATTGGTTGATTCTCCTGTTAAAGAGCTCTCATTAACCTGTAACGAATAGTTATTAAGAATTCTTCCGTCTGCCACTATCATATCTCCGGCTTCAAGAATAACAATATCTCCCGGAACAATATCTTTTGAAGGAACCTCCTGCTTACTTCCGGCTCTGATTACCTTTGCACTTGGAGTGGAAAGCTGCTTAAGACTGTCTAAGGATTTCTGTGCCTTAACATGCTGCACCGTTCCTAATACCGCATTCATTATAAGTACCAGCAAAATAACTATTGTGCTCTCTGTATTCCCCGAAAATAAAGATATTCCCGCAGCAACAATAAGTATAATTACAAGCAAATCACAAAACTGCCCTAAAAATACCTGCAAAACACTTTTTTTCTTTCCCTCCTGCAAAATATTTTCGCCGGTTCTCTCCCGAATCTCCTTCACCTGCTGTTCGGAAAGTCCGTTTTCTGTAACATTAAATTTCTTTTTCAGCTCCTGTGCTGTTTCGTTATAGTACGCCTTCATAATTCTGCCTCCATTCTCCGTACTGTTAAAATCTTTCAGGTCACTACCATTATGTACAAAACAAAGTAACGCAAAAAAGAGACCTCTATTGTACAACAATGGTACAATAAAAGTCTCGTTCCTTACTCAGTGTACTACCCGGTTATTCCCTGACAGGCATATGACCTAAACTGCTTATCAGTAGCTGAATAACGTGATGACGAAAAGCACAACATCCGAATGCGGATGTGAACTACTCCCTAATATTGAGGGTATATTAGCATACACCTTTTAAATCGTCAAGTATTTTTTTGCATCTTTACCATTTCTTAAGTCTATAAATCCTTAATAACAAAACCATTCCTGCCATTTTCCTTAGCCTTGTACACTGCTTCATCTGCATAGTCAAGAAGCTCATTATAATGGGCATCTTCCTTGTTACAGTATACAACTCCTATGCTGGCAGTAACATTTACTACAACCTTACCGTTACTATATCGTTCCTTAAGCTTATCAAGCGCCCATATAAGCTTATCATATAAGGTAGCCCTTGGAATGTCCTTGACAAATACATAGAACTCATCACCACCAAAACGTGCCACAAGGTCAAAATTAGCAAATATAATCTGCAGCTTCTGGGCAGTATTCTTTATGGCAATATCACCTGTAGCATGCCCGAAATTATCGTTAACACTCTTAAAGTGGTCCATATCTATGAATATAAGTCCACAACCCTTTGACGAATTCTCATTGAGGTAGGTTCTGACCTCGCTCTCAAAGGTCTGCTTATTAAGAAGTCCTGTAAGTCCGTCTCGTCTGGTCTTAAGCTCAAGAGCCTCCTTTTCCTTAATCTCCTCATCAATATCTGCAATCTTACCAATTAAGGAGATAAGATTACCATTTTCATCTGATAACGGCAGACAGGTTGCCTCACACCACACCGGATTACCATCACTCTTTATTAATCTTACCTTAATCTCATCTGATTTATTCTCATTAATAACAGCTTCAACAAAAGCCAGTGCCCTCTCCCTGTCCTCCGGGTATACATGAAATATATCAATCCACTGCTCAAAGGTTAATGAATCCACCTTCTTAGGTATACTCCATCCAAAATAATCCTGTATCTTCTCCGTAGCAATACCTGCATGATCCGTAAGACTGATTTCATACAGCATATCGCCTGAGTTATCAATAATCATCTGATATCGCTTCTGCTGCAAAAGAATAATACGTTCCTTCTCCTCACGAAGCTTCCTTGTCTTTCTATGCTGTAGTATTACATATACCGTATAACCGATAATAAGAATGGCAGATACAGAAAGCATACATAATGCATACCTGTATTTGTACATATAATCAAATGCATTATATCTGTAGTAATGTTCCTTAGTCTCATTAATTATTATGCCATTAACCGCATCATCTGTAAGCTTGGATATAGCCTTATCAATAATTCTAATAAGCATAACACTATCATTTTCTGACATTCCATAACCGCCATTAATGGCTACTATAGCAGAAAAACAGAGTTTCTCATCAAGTCCTTCTGTCGGAACTATGTACATATTCTCATATTTAGGCTTTAACAGCCAGTTCTCTACTACATACTGATTCTGTAAAATATATTCGACTTCACCATTATATAAGGCATCAAAACACTCTTTTGCTGTATTATACTGTTTCACCTCACAATTAGGATATTTTGACTGAACTACTCTTTGAAGTGTCTGAGATCCCATCTCTACAGCTACCTTATATGAGCCATCAGCTTCGTATTTCTGATTCTTGCTGGCTACAATTACCTTTTTACTATCCAGATACGGCTGACTTAAAACCATTCCTTTAGCATTAATATTCTCACTATTATAAGAAACACCTGTTATAAGATCAATTTCCTGCTCCTGAAGATATTGATATGTAATTCCTCCCTGTGGCAACGCAACATATTCAAATTCCAGTCCACAAAGCTCTGCAATATTATCAAATACCGGTCTTGAAATACCATCTAACTCGCCTGTTTTACTGTTAGTAAAGGATAACGGCAGCCAATCCGCAACATATGCCACCTTAAGGGTACCTAATTGTTCTATAAAATCAAGCTCCTGCTTAGAAAAATGCTGTTCATCATAATGTGGATAATAACGAGCCAATAATTCCTCTTCATATCCCGGATATGAATTCTGAATCTTGCGCATAGCATTATCAAGCTGCGTAATTAATGTCAAATTATCCTTCCATGTCAGATAGTAAAAAGGCATAGGCGAAAACCTCGCCAGCATTTTGTGTTCTTCTCCCATATTCATAAGAGCAGTAATTGCTCCATCAGTCTCACCTGCATCAAGTGCAGCTACTGCCTCAGCCGGAGTATCATAATATATAAGCTCTACCTCAAAATTATTCTGCTCCATATAAGCAATGAAATAATTCGTTAGTGGATAATCCCTTACCACAGCAACTGTCATTCCATTATAGCTTTCATAATCCTCATAAAAGAATGTGTCATTATCCGCTTTTGTTATTAATACAGTATATTCCGTTCCAAAATCATAAGCTCCATAAGAAAATTCCCGCACCCTGTCCTCAGTAACCATTGCCGGAGCAATCAAATCAATCTCTTTATTCCTAAGAAGCTCAAGTCCTGTATTAAAATCGCCCACATCTACAAACTCATAGGTCCAGTCATTAATTCTTGAAATCATATTAAGATACTCAATATTATAACCTGACAAATTCCCATATTCATCAAAATACTGAAAGCCTTCCATGTTATAGTAGCCAACGCGAATCACACTATCCTCCTCCGCATGCACACCAAAAGAGCATAGTCCAACAACAAGAACTATTGTCAATATGAAACTGACTATTTTTCTTATATTTGATATATTCATTGACTACTCCTTATTTTTTCTGCTATTTTCATACTATCACACCGAAATTGAATAAACAAGTATTATTAAAAAAATTGACAAATTTTTGTCATTTTTTTCATCCATCTTAGAAATACACATATAAAAAAGGAGGATTCGCAAGTCTGGTAACCTTTGAATCCCCCTTTATATACCACATCAAATAATCTATTGATTACTGGTATTAAACTTCTGTTTTCTCTTTCTTCTTTAACAAATATGTTGTGGCAAATGCCATCATGCTAAGTCCCATAAGACAAAGCATTCCTAATATATTACTATTATCTCCCGTCTCAACATCAGCCTCTACTTCGCCTCTTCTTCTATTATATGTAGCGGCTACAACAATATCCTCATCTGCTTCTACTTCACCTGTTCTGCCTGCTGACTGAACCTCCTCATCTGCTTCAACCTCTGGAACTCTGGCTGGATTTGTCGCTTCTATTGGACTTTCTGTTGCTGGCTCTGTTGACATCTCTCCAGTAGACTCCGGCTGTGTTTCTGTTGTTACCTCTTCGTCAGCCTCTACCTCCGGTGTCGGAGTCTCTTCCTCGGTCGTTGTCTCTTCCTCGGTTGTTGTCTCCTCCTCGGTCGTTGTCTCCTCCTCGGTCGTTGTCTCTTCCT
>JAZQLB010000296.1:0-8019 GCA_045542475.1 Lachnospiraceae bacterium
ATTTATTTTTCATGTCTGCCACATACAGCTTCATATCAAGCACCAGCGAATAGCCCGTGGTATCCAGTGTTACAAATGCAACCCTGCCTTCATCATTAACGCCAACAAGCTCTATCCTCTGCTCCAGATAATAGCATATGAACTTCTGCTCTTTCATATCACAAAGAATAATGAAATATTTCTCTTCAAGTTCATCATATACTGCATATGACAAATATCTTCCCGAATTTGAGAAAATAAATTGCTGCATAGGTCGGCCATAATCCATATTAAGAAGCCACTCCTTACCTTCATACCAGCCGATATAAGTATCCTGCGATTTCATTACTATGGAGTTCATATTATCACTGTACGCCACAAGACTGTAATTGGCTCCGGTCCTGTCCACATTAAGCAGACTGCCTTCACCCACAGAAATAAGCTCATGCCCATCAAAATATACAATATCACTTCTATCCATATTAATGAAATATTTCACACCATATATTATTGTGCTAACCACTATTATAGCAGCTGCCAAAATACATATATATTTGCCCGCCTTCTGCTTTGAAACAATATGAGAGAGCATAAGCTTTTCCATTGAGTTCTTCTCATCGTCTGTTTCTATTTCAAGGGAATGGTCCTCGTTTTTATGCCTTTTAAGCCTTTGTTTATTTTCTACAAATCCTGTGTATTCCTTACGGCATTTGTATGATATTTTTTTAACAATCTTTTTTATAAAAACTAATGCCGGATTTCCATTTTTCCTCTTAAAATCATCATCATTGGCAATATTAATAAATTCAAAGCCCTCGAATTCTTCATTATCCAGAGTCTCTGCTTCCATATCAGCCAGGGGCTGCTCTGCCCCCTCTGCTGCTTTCTCTATATCCTCTCTGCTTTTCCACCTTAGATTGGCTCTCTGCTTCGCCTCCCACTCCTGTCGCCTTAGTAAATAATCCTGATTAACGATTATTACTGGTGCTCCACACTTTGGACAGGTTGTACGTGAGGTATGCTCGCAGCCGCATTTGTCACATGTATACATTCAATAATTCCTCTCTGCAATAACAATATATCTATCATATCATTTTCAGTACGTTATTGCAAATTGTGTGTGAAATATGATGGGAGGTATATCATATCTTAGGAGGACACACTCTCGCTCATTGAAGAACGTAAATTTCTTTTCCTTATTCCAGCTCCCCAAGATACAGATTCACTCGGTTTTCTATAATATCAGCAACATCCTCTACAGTCTTATCCGCCTCAAAAAATGCCGGCAGCTCCTCCATAACAATTTCCTGTATAGTTCTTATCTGAATTGCATCATCATAATACATGTTACTAACTATAACGGCTAATTCATTTGCATATCCTTCAGTAAATACCGGATTTCCCTCTGTTCTTTCATTAGTATATGGATTAGTATAATAAGTAATTCTGTCTGAGGTCTCCTGCTGCGAATAACCCTCTTCAAGCTGTGTATTAAAGACATCCTCTCTTACAGAAAAATACTCCAGCTCTGACTGCATCCCATCCGATAAAAGAAATTCAAGAAATGCCCATGCACCAGCCTTACAATCAGAAAAGCTGTTAATACCATATACCTGATTAGAAAGCATTCTGTAATATGGTATTCCCTCTTCATTAGGAAATCCAACTACATCCGCATATTCCCCAAAGGTTTCCTTAATAACTGCAAAATCATCTACATTCACAAAGCCCACCTGAAGGCTTAAATAGTCTTTATTATATAATGCACCTGCTATTGTTGACTGTGGTAGTGTAACTCCCTCTCTGCCACAAACCCTTTTAACAGCCTCTAACATAGCACAGAACTCTTCATCCGCAAAGCTACATTCTAAGTCCTCCCATGCTATATTACTACCCACATAGGAAAACAACATATTATAAAAAATATTGAACCAATCGTCTCTTTCTGCCAACTTTGAAGCAGGATATTTTTCAGCTAAAGCTATCATATCCTCGTATGTCCATCCGCCTTCATTTGCTATACCTTTCTCAACAAGCATTCCTTGCATATAAAATGACGGAATAACACATACCATTTTTCCATCGATATAACATGCATTTCTGACACTTTCAAGCAAATCCTCTTCATTTATTACTTCACTGGCTGCAAAATACGGTGCTAAATCCTCCAAAACTCCCTTATCTGCCATTACCTCCTTCGGCATTTCATTAAGAACATAAATATCTGCTCCTTCTCCCATAAGCAAATCCATATAAAAATCCTCATAATTACTGCGCCACTCATATACTAAAAGCTCTGCATAATACAGCTCACTCTGTCTGTTAAACTGCTTAACTGCCTTTTCTAACTCCTCAATAACGCCCATATCAAGACATCCGATTGTAATCCTTTGTCTTACAGGAACCTCATCCCAGTTTTTATACTCCACCTTAACCAGATTCATATTCTCATCAGCAGCTTCATCATATAACAGGAATAAATCCCCCTCTGCCGAAATACTTAGATTCTTTACATATTGTGCATCCAAATTAATACTTTCATCTGACCATGAAAGAACCTTAACAAGCTCTGCCCCCGGAGCAATTTCTTTCCACAAGCACTCTTCATCCGCAATATATACCCCGTCTCCGTTTAAAATACTAAGTATTTCCGAGTCCTCAAGTAAAATATACTCTTTTTTTCTGAGACTTCCGGCAGACATATCAAGCGACTTAAGAGCAACCCTGTCCGATTCTATTCTGTACAGATATATTGCCCCGGCTCTGTTTATAAGACCATCAAAGCCTATCTGATATCCCATCTCCCAGGTATCTTCAATTATGTATTTTAACTCGCCGTTATTATCAAATAAATACAAGGTTCCATTATCATTGAAACAGATTTCTCCATTACTATTTGCACAGGCGTTATCAATATTGATAATTTCAATTCCGACATCCTTCAAACCTTGTCCGTTCCAAACAAGCTCCTTGCAGTACTGCACCTCATCGTTATAATCCTTACGCAAATAACAGCTCTCATCCTGTTCATAAAGATAATAAAGTGCGCCGTCCGTACCTGCATAAAAATATAAGAAGCCCTTATCAAACTCTGCCTTTATATTGATACTACCATTGTATTCCTCTGTTATTTTACAATTAACCCTGCTGTCAATGGCATAGTCATAATCCCATGTTATGGTATATATTCTGTCCTGCCAAAGCTGTACATCCTTCACCTCATCTGTAAGACTGTCTGCTGTTTCCCATTCGGCTACTGCCTGACTTTCAATCTCTGTGGTAAGACTTGGTGTTTCAGCAGCGTTTTCGTTATTAACAGCATTGTTGCTGCAGCCGGTTAATAGCAGGCATAGGATTAATATTACATACCCAAAATATTTCTTCATAATTTCCCCCTTATAATAAGTTAATATTAATATATTACCATATTGAATCTGTAAAAAAAAAAGCACACGCAAAGTATACTAATCCCGTATACTCTGCGTGTATTACTCTAATTAATAACAAAGTCTGTAACAACCATTAAAACTCAAACTTCTTCTCAAAATAGGCCTTTAAATCCTCAATCTTAACTCTTTCCTGCTCCATTGTATCTCTGTCTCTTACAGTAACAGCACCGTCATTCTCTGACTCGAAATCGTAGGTTACGCAGAATGGAGTACCAATCTCATCCTGTCTTCTGTAACGCTTACCGATGTTACCTCTGTCATCGAATTCACAGTTATATGTCTTAGAAAGCTCCATGAAAATCTTCTCAGCACCTTCATTTAACTTCTTAGAAAGTGGAAGCACACCAATCTTAACAGGTGCAAGTGCAGGATGGAAATGAAGAACTGTTCTTACATCACCCTCACCAATCTCTTCCTCATCATATGCTGCACAAAGGAATGCAAGTGTTACTCTGTCTGCACCAAGTGATGGCTCAATAACATATGGGATATATTTCTCCTTAGACTCATCATCAAAGTATGACATATCCTCACCTGACACATTCTGATGCTGTGTAAGGTCATAGTCTGTTCTGTCAGCGATACCCCAAAGCTCGCCCCAGCCGAATGGGAATAAGAACTCGATATCAGTTGTTCCCTTAGAGTAGAAGCAAAGCTCCTCTGGAGAATGGTCTCTTGCTCTCATCTCCTCATCCTTCATACCAAGGCTCTTAAGCCAGTCGATACAGAAACCTCTCCAGTATGTGAACCACTCAAGGTCTGTGCCAGGCTTACAGAAGAACTCAAGCTCCATCTGCTCGAACTCTCTTGTTCTGAATGTAAAGTTACCAGGTGTAATCTCATTTCTGAATGACTTACCAATCTGACCGATACCAAATGGAACCTTCTTTCTTGATGTTCTCTGAACATTCTTAAAGTTAACAAAGATACCCTGTGCTGTCTCAGGTCTTAAATATACTGTATTCTTAGCATCCTCAGTAACACCCTGGAATGTCTTAAACATAAGATTGAGCTGACGGATATCTGTAAAGTTATGCTTACCACATGTAGGACAAGCGATATTCTTCTCATCAACAAAGTTCTTCATATCCTCATGTGACCATGCATCAACAGAACCCTCGATTGCAAAATTATTCTCTGCTGCCCAGTCCTCAATAAGCTTATCAGCTCTGAATCTCTCATGACACTCCTTACAATCCATAAGCGGGTCAGCAAAGCCGCCAAGATGACCTGAAGCTACCCATGTCTGTGGGTTCATAAGGATAGCACAATCAACACCTACATTGTATGGATTCTCCTGTACGAACTTCTTCCACCAAGCCTTCTTAACATTGTTCTTAAGTTCAACACCGAGATTACCATAATCCCATGTATTAGCAAGACCGCCATATATTTCTGAGCCCGGATATACAAAACCTCTGGCTTTTGCAAGGGCTACAATCTTCTCCATTGTCTTTTCCATAATTAACGTCCTCCGTATATTGTATGAATAAATAGATATTCTCAATATTACATCATATTGTAAAATATTGCAAGTGAGTTGTTTTTCCTAGATGGAAGAAGAGAAAAATATAGGGCAACACGGACGAAAACAGTAATGCCGGGGCTTCCAGTGGTGGTCTGGCATTACTATTTTCTGGTTATTGGCACAATATAGGTTTTATCTCCTTACATATATAGAAATACACATATATAGCCCTTACAATAGTTCCATATTAATGGACTTTTCGGTGAAGCCACATTTTCTGTACATTTCGTAGGCCGCTGTATTTTTGGCATTTACCTGTAGATCAATGCCGTTATACGCATTCTCCTTTGCAAGAGTCTTAAGAAAATCAAATAACCTGTGACCTATGCCCTTGCCACGATATAATTCATCTATTGCCATGGCATCAATAAAGAGGACATCCCTTGTTACTTGTTTATCTGACTCGATGTGTCGGTGCATAAATAAGAGAATGCCGACTACGTCACTACCCACTTCTGCTACAATAATTTCTTCTTTTGATATAGCATCAAGAAAAGCTTCCTGCGACAGTACAGTATCGCAGGCTTTATAGATATCAGGTCTCCATGATATGTGCAAATCCTGCACCTGCTTCATTATGTTTTCAACACTTTCGTAATCTCCCTGCTTTGCCAAGCGGATATTAATATTTTCCATATTTGTATTACTCCTTTATTTTATATTTTTCGTTAGTTCTTTTCGTAATATACCAATGTCATTTTATCATTCACAGCCTCTGTCTTCCCTGTCCTATGATAGCCCATTTTCTCGTATAAGTAACAGTTTCCCTTTTCTTCAAGAATTGTGTCCAATTCCCAGTTATCCTGTCCGTGAATCCGCTCGACCTCAGCCATTGCCTGCTGTGCATAGCCTCTGCCCCTATACTCTGGCATAATAAAAAGCGGCGATATTCTCTTTCTTCTGCCATCCTTCTTATCCACAATCCTGATAGCTCCAACTATTATTTCATCCACAATAATATAGTAAAAATATGTAAAGGACTGTGAAAGTCGCATTTCCGTTTTCTCGATACCCTCATTAGCCGGGCTCGTATCGTAATCCTGATACTTATCCAGTAAATCAGCAAAGGCTTCTACCTGTAATTTCCATATTATTTCACTATCCTTTAATGTAGCTCTTCTTAATTCCATAATGCTGCCTCCCTTTTATCTGAACTTCTCCATACGAATGAGCTGCTCCTCATCAACAGTCTCAACTCCGTCCTTGTAGTGATACCCCATCTTCTTATAAAATTCGCATGCCGTTATTGAAGCAGGAATCTCTACTCTCCCTGCTCTTAAGAAAATCTCGTCCTGCTCTAAGGTCTCAATAATTTTTCTACCAACACCCTTGCCCTGATATTCCGGCGATACAAATATGGTGAACAGACCACTTTCGTCTTCCTTTCCCCACCATGCACCAACAGAACCACAACCTATAATATTTTCATTATCACACACTACATAAAAATGTGTAAATTCTGCACGTTTACTAATATAGTCCGGGGTAAGACGATTTATATAATCCTCTATATACTCAGGTGAGTAATCCTTTGAATTCGAGGTTATTAGTGTCTTTGCAATCATGGCTGATACTGCCTTCGCATCCTCTTCCTTGAATCTTCTAGTAATATATTTCTCCATGGAAAATTCCTCCTTCTATTTTCTCGTCCTCAAAAATTGTAAAATAACGGTAGTACTCAGAATTCAAACGATTCGCAATATCCTCTACACCTCTAAGACAAGGATTACCCTCGTCATGATATTTTTCATATAGTGGTGCAAAAGCTGCTCTTTGAATTTCCATCAAAACCTGTGTGTCTTCCGGCTTGGTGTTTTTTACATATACCTTCAGTGTATATTCTCCTCCTTCTTTCTGAATGTATCATCAAGCAGGCTAACACCTGCTTGATGATACGATATTCGCCAAATGCGAATGCTTGCATTCGCATTTGAACCGATACAGAAAAGGGTATCAGTATGCAAGCATACATACTCTTTTCTGTATCAGTTCCATGTAGCTCATTATTCGCACAAAAAATCGCACCGGACATTCCGAATATGTCTGATGCGATAATCAACTGAAAATATATATCTAAAAACCAAAGATTACATTCCAAATTATGCACAGACATATAAGACCTATCGGCTTATAACTGTGCATCCAGCTTCCAGCTACAAGCTAATACGTCTGTAATAATACATGTACATAAAGTAGTTTGAATGTGTTCTCTGATTCATTTTGTATTCTCCTTAAATTTTTTTACAATTCTAGCACTGAAATTAAATAGTGTCAACATTTTATTCTCTATTTTTAGAAAAGAGTATTCTTGAAGCATAAGTATTTATATTGATTAGGATTCGATAAATTGGAATTTATTAGCATGCCCTTATTGTCGTTTTCTGTAGACAAGATACCCTTGTTCCAACAAATCCGATACCAGAAACTCTCTTTGAGATACCTTTCCAGTACTTCTTGTCGAATCAATAATTCTTACTTGGCTTTTTTCATAATCAATAAATTCTTTAAAAAGCATTACATGCGAACGAATTGCCAAAACATCACCTTGCTTAATCTCACTAATATCAATAACATTTGCGATATTAGGAATATCTCTTGCTGCAATTTTCTTGGGTAATCCCCAGCATACTGTCAGTAGCCCAGAACAATCCACACCAACTGTATTCCAACTTCCATATCTTGATATATCTTCTGGAACATTACCCGCATATTTCCCATCTGCAATTCCCTGGTCAAATTCCTCAATAGAAGAAGCATTTCCCCATCCGTAGGCAACTCCCTTGTTTTTTTCGTTTGGTTTCCACCAACCGCAATTTAACACTTCACCCTTCCAAGTAATATCAGGAGTATCAACATATCTACCATTTTCATCCATGCCATGCATTACATTTTTATCGGTTGGATACCATTCATGCTCAGCATATAAGAGTGCAGTTTCAACAACAGCTTTTCCCCAAATATTATTTTCCATTTATCAGATTACCCTTTCTGTCAAAAAATTTGTCTAACTGTTTTACAAATTATGCCAGCCAAAAACAAGTCCACCAAGCATAACAAGACAAG
>JAZQLB010000297.1:0-7364 GCA_045542475.1 Lachnospiraceae bacterium
TTCTTACGTCTAACATTGGTTCAGTATATATGCTCGAGGGCATTGATGAGGAAGGTAATTTTTCTGAGGAATGTGAAAAACTTGTAATGCAGGAGCTGCGGGCTCATTTCAGACCGGAATTTCTTAACAGACTGGATGAAACCATTATGTTTAAGCCTTTAACCAAAGACGATATAGCAAAAATCATTGACCTTATGGTTGCTGACCTTAATAAACGTCTTGCAGATAAAGAGATAAGCATAAGACTTACAGCTTTAGCAAAGGATTTTGTTACGGAGCAGGGCTATGACCCTATGTATGGAGCAAGACCGCTTAAGCGTTATCTGCAAAAAACAGTTGAAACCTTATCGGCAAGGCTTATTCTGTCAGGTGAGGTAACTGCCGGTTCAGAAATTGTAATAGATATGAAGGATTCTTCACTTACTGCATACTGCAATTGAAAAGTAAAGAGTGAATAGGAAAAAGGTTCTAATTTTAAATCTGAAAAGTAAATATGATACATGCTTGACTGAGATTTGCTCTATATGATATTATGGCTTTATTAAATACTAAGGAGAGATTTCATGAAGAAAAAAGCGAAATTTACTGAGAAATTTAAGCAGATGAAAATTGGAAAAAAGATTGTTTTATCGCATGGTATTATTATTGCTTTAACCTTTATTTTGATTGTGGCTTTATTAATAAGCATTAAGGTGGTTGATAACTATATAGAGCATATGTTCAACGGACCTGTTACTAATGCCTATTATATTGGTGATATCCGTTTTGCTCTGGCAGATAATGAGAGAGCAATTAATCGTATGATAGCAGTTGGTGACAGTGTAGTTAGTGAAGAGCTTGCAACCATGGAGTATAATGTAGGATTGATACAGACTGCGTATGAGACTTTGAAGGGGCACCTGTATATGGAGCAGGGGCAGCTTGTACTGGCAGATTTGAAGGCTTTGATGGATACGGAGGCTGTATGCAGGGGGCAGATTATTAAGTTTGCCAATGCAGGTGATTACGAGAGTATCAATGTGTATGATGAGGATTATTATACACCTTTGGTAGAGGAGATGCTCTCACTTGCAGATTCTATTGATGGTATTATATATAATGCAGGTGCATATTTGTGTAATCTGTCAGTTACGCTTTCTACAGTATTGATTATTGTAGGTGCTATTATGCTTATAGCTATTACCTCCCTTGCAGTATATCTTACCAAGCTGGTAACAGCAGGTATTGTTAAGCCGGTGGAGGAATTGGAGACAGTTGCGAAATCTATGGCAGAGGGTGATTTATCAGCTGTGCATCTTCTTACCTACGAATCAGCAGATGAGCTTGGTGTACTTGCTTCTTCAATGAAGAATACAATGGTAACACTGGATGCTTATGTAAAGGAGATTTCAGAGGTTCTTGAAGAGATTGCCAAGGGTGATTTGACAAGGGATTTCAATTCTATTACGGAGTACAAAGGTGATTTTTCAAGTATTAAGCAGTCCTTTGTGCATATTCTTAAGGAGTTTAATAAGACCTTAAGCCGTATTCAGGAAACCTCAAGACAGGTGGATTCAGGCTCGGATGAGATTGCACAGTCAGCGAATAGTCTTGCTGAGGGAACTAATGAACAGGCAAGTGCAATTGAGCAGCTTACAGTTACAGTTAATTCAGTGGCAGGAATGGCTTCAGAAGCAGCAGAAGGAGCACAGGGGGCTTATAAGAAGATGCTTGAGTCCGTAGAGTCAGCAGAGGCTGAGAGAGCTCAGATAGAGAAGCTTCAGAACGAAATGCTCCATATTAAGGAGATTTCAAGTGAAATCGAAGCAATTATCACTACGATTGAGGAGATTGCAGACCAGACCAGTCTGTTATCACTTAATGCATCAATTGAGGCTGCCAGAGCGGGCGAAGCTGGTCGTGGATTTGCAGTCGTTGCAGACCAGATTGGCAAGCTGGCAACAGACAGTGCACAGGCGGCTGTTGACACAAAGGTACTTATTGATAAGACTGTTGTGGAAATTGATAAGGGTAATGAGATTACAGAGGTAGTAGCAGAGAGCTTTGCTCGTGTTATTGATGCACTGCAGGGCTTTGCAGAGGCTGCCAAGGGAAATAGTGAGGTTTCTTTAGCACAGGCAGAGGCTCTTAAGCAGGTTGAAGATGGAATAGGGCAGATTGCAGGCGTTACACAGCAAAATGCCGCGACGTCACAAGAGAGCTCAGCTATTTCAGAGGAGCTTGCAGCTAAGGCAACAGAATTGGATAATCTTATTGGAAAGTTCAAGCTTTTAAATAAGGGTTGATAAAACAAAAACATCGTGCCAAACCGGCACGATGTTTTTTGTTCATAGAATCTTTATATAAATTGATTGGTTGCCTCATCATACCGGTAATCAAGTATAGCAAGCTTATCCGTGATTACAGATTCCTCAACACCATATGCTTTTACAAGCTCAGTAAGGCTTGAGTATTCGTCACGCAGCTTAGTGTTAATGAAGCTGAGTAAGATAACCGGGTCATTTGGTAAAGTCATGTTTTTCCTCCAAACTATAATAATTCATTTAGGCGTTTGTGTAGACTGCTATATAATATTATGATTTGGAGGAAAAAACAAGTATTTTAATTTTCTACAATTAAGAATATATCATATTATATCGAAAAAATATTAAAACTAGGAAAATAGTTTCTTTGACAATACATATACTATTTGGTAATATTAAGAAAAAATAGAAATGAGGGATTAGATGAGCATAATATGCAAAAATTGTGGTGCCGAGCTTGATGCAGGTTATCGCTTTTGTGATAAATGCGGAAGCAGGATAGAAGTTGAAGATGCGTTAAACAGTATTGTACCAGATACTGAGGAAACTGTGGCTGTATCGGAGACTACAACGGAGACTATAGTAGAGAATACTGCTGAGGCTATATTGGAGGCAGCAGAGGAAGCTATTGAGGAAGCAGCAAAGGAGGCTGTGACAGAGACTGTATCAGACAATGTGACAGTAGCAGATGGTGGTTCTACAGAAGCTGCAACTGCGGATATGGCAGTACAGCCGGAGCTTGAACAGGCAGTTGAGAGTGCTGTTGATAATATGGTTTTGGAGCAGGAGCCTGCTAAAAAGGAGAAAAAGAAGCCATCCGTATTCGGTGTGATTTTGTCAGTGCTTCTTGCAGTTGTACTTTTTGCAATTGGAATAGCGATGTGTGCATTAATTTATTTAAAAGGCTTTGCAGGACAGTTAACCAACGCAGATGGAATGATACAGCAGGTTATTGAAGAGGTTGACCTTGCACAATTGGATGTTAGTGCAGTTTCAGGTAAGGATCAGACACTTTCAGAATTTGTATATGATAATCTTACAGACAATATCAAAGAGGGTGTTGAGGTTGAGGATATTGAAGAGCTGTTAAGTGAAGATTTTATCTCAGAATTCATATCGGACAAGCTTAGTGATTACTCAGAGGATATGCTCGAGGGTACAGGCAAGGGTAAGATAACAGCAGAAGAAGTTATCGAGCTTCTTGATGAAAATAAGGATATAATTGAAGCAGCAGGTGTAGACATTGACACATATCAATATGAAGATGCAATAGAGAATTTCTTTGAAGCAAATGATATAGAGGAAAGAAGCAGTGTTAAGAATATCAAAGAAGAAATGGCAGATGATTCAGGTGATAATGCAGTTGCAATTATAGGTGGAATAGAATTTGCACTTTCATATAAGGCAATAATAGCGGTAGCAGGAATAATCGCATTACTTGCACTTTTTATCTTCCTGTTAAATCGTTGTACTTCGAGAGTATTCTCATATCTTGGAGTGGTTTGTATAATTCTGGCAGTACTTAATGGTGCAGTTTTTGTAGCAGCACCTTTATTAGCAGAGCCTCTTAATGAGGTATTGGATTTAGGTGTGGATACATATAAGTCAATGTTTGCATCGGTAAAGATGCAGGGACTTATAATGGGTGGAATTCTTCTTGTTGCAGGAGTTGCATTCATTTTTATTAGAAAAATTGCAAAAAACAGGGCAAAATAATACAAGGGAGGAAATATTATGGATAACGTACAGGAATTAACAATGGAACAGCAGATTGCACAGTGCGATGCCATTGAGAAGGAAAACTATGAGAAAATCGGAAGAATCTACTATGCCGAGAATTGTGAAAATGAGTTAGTAGAAAGCGAGTATGCACCGCTTTTTGCAACTATCAAGGAATGTATTGCAATCAAGCTTAATATTGAGTTTAAAGCCTTGGCAGCAAAGGGTCTTCGTAAGTGTGACAGCTGTAAAAAGACAATTACAATAGACAGTATTTTCTGTAATCAGTGTGGATATAAGCTTCCAGAGCTTCCGGAAGAGCTTCTTCCAAAGAAGGAGGAGCAGACTGTTCCTTCAGCCTGCAGTCTTTGCGGTATGGAAATTAAGTCGGATGCCATGTTCTGTCCATATTGTGGCGGTAAGAGAGCTGAGTAGTTCAAAATAATAGCAGAATAAGATTTTGAAGTTTTTTAGAGAGGAAGGAATATATTATCCATCCTCTCTGTTTTTTTTATCTACTGATTGTACCTTTGGAAAAAATATGTTATTATATAAGTTGGTATATTAACAACACTTATGAGGAAAAAAGGTATGAAAGCTTATAAAGGCAAAAACTCAGCAGATAAGGCGGGATTAATATCAATAATTTCATTGGGGTTGATTTTGGGTGGAATCGTGTTTGTATGTATGTCTACATTTTCGGGGGATAATGGAAGCATATGGTTTAAGGTGGCTGTTGTGGCATGGGTTGTTGTGTATGTTTTTCTTAATGACCTGTTAGAGCCTTATTACGCACAGGAATTTAATGATATGACAAAACAGCAGGGCAAATGTTATCTGGTATATTTTACACTGGATGTAATAAGCTTTGTGCTGCTGGCACTGTTTGTGGTTAATGCAGGGAATCTTAAGGAACCATTGCATTATTTGTGCATAGTACTTTTCGTGATACTTATTGTTCCGAAGCACATTTTCCGCAAGCGTTCTATGGACAAAAAGAAACGTAAGAAGAAGTATGATGTTATTAATAACTCCCAGAAGGAATATATAAGACGGGAGGTTTTTGAGGAGCCAAAGCTTACAAGGGACAGATTTGTAACACTAGAGCCGGAGGAATATGTGGGTGGTAAGTCTGTTGATGAACAGGGAACCATTAAAAGATAGAATAGCGGAAAGTAAGACTTGATGGACTTTTCATTGCATATACTTTTATGTATCAAATTAAAAGGGCAATGTAATGATAAAAAAACTATTTGCTTTAAGCATACTGATATGTATGAATCTGTTGTTGTTTATTCGGATATATGAGCGACAGCAGAATGGTAAAGTACTTCCGGTATCTACCACCTTTTATGAGAATGTGATAGCAATCACATTTGATGATGGACCACACTCGAATTATACGGAGCTCCTTTTGGATGGACTTAAAGAGAGAGGAGTCAGAGCAAGTTTTTTTGTGGTTGGCGAGAGAATAAAGGGGAATGAAGAGCTGATTCTTAGGATGTCAGAGGAAGGTCACCTTATTGGTAATCATACATATTCACATATTCAGCTTAGTATGGTTAATGAGGAAGCGGTCTATGAAGAGATTGACAGGACCAATGCGGAAATAGAGTCAATTACGGGAAATAAGGTGGAGTATATAAGACCGCCATATGGAACATATGATGAGGAGCTGGAGTGTGCCATTAATATGTCCGAGGTTATGTGGACGATTGACCCTAAGGACTGGGATACTAAGGATGTTGATAAGATTGTGGAGGCTGTTGTTAATGAGGCATCAGACGGAGATATTATATTGCTTCATGATATATATCCAAGTTCAGTGGCAGCAGCATTAAAGATAATAGATGAATTGCAGGACAAAGGTTTTGTTTTTGTTACTGTGGATGAAATACTTATAAAGTGAATTATGGATTAGGAGATACTGGCAGATGGATCTTTTTGATTATATGAGAGAGACTACTATGAAGGGAAGCTCTCCGCTTGCGCAGCGTATGAGACCAAGAACCCTTGATGAGGTGGTGGGACAAAAGCATATAATAGGACCGGATAAATTATTATATAGGGCAATTAAGGCTGATAAGCTAAGCTCAATTATTTTTTATGGACCGCCGGGAACCGGAAAGACAACTCTTGCCAAGGTTATTGCCAATACTACCAGTGCGGATTTTAAGCAGATTAATGCAACCATTGCCGGGAAAAAGGATATGGAAGAGGTTGTTAATGAAGCAAAGAATAATCTTGGAATGTATGGTAAGAAAACAATTTTATTTATAGATGAGATTCATAGGTTTAACAAGGGGCAGCAGGATTATCTTCTTCCTTTTGTGGAGGATGGGACAATTATTCTAATTGGTGCAACAACGGAGAATCCATACTTTGAGGTTAATACAGCACTTATTTCAAGGTCTACAATATTTGAGCTTAAGGCGTTGGATAAGGAGGACGTGTTACAGCTTATAAATAAGGCAGTATATGATACTGAGAGAGGTCTGGGTTCATATAATGCGGTAATAGATGAGGATGCAGCTGAGTTTCTTGCAGATATTGCTAATGGAGATGCAAGAAGCGCCCTTAATGCGGTTGAGTTAGGAATCATGTCAACGGAGAAATCAGAGGATGGCAGGATTCATATAACCTTAGAGGTTGCACAGGAATGTATTCAGAAGAGAGTTATTAGATATGATAAAACAGGTGATAACCATTATGATACCATATCGGCTTTTATAAAAAGCATGAGAGGCTCAGATCCTGATGCAGCATTATACTATCTTGCCAGAATGCTGTATGCAGGAGAAGATATTAAGTTTATTGCCAGAAGAATAATGATATGTGCCAGTGAGGATGTGGGAAATGCTGATCCTAATGCTATCAATGTAGCAGTATCAGCATCTCTTGCAATAGAGAGAATTGGTATGCCGGAGGCTGCAATAATCTTAGGTCAGGCAGTTACATATATTGCAACGGCACCTAAGAGTAACGCTTCATGTGAAGGTATTTTTAAGGCTATGGAGCAGGTAAAGAATGAGAAGAATGTGGTTATTCCTCCGCATCTTCAGGATGCCCATTATAAGGGAGCAGCTAAGCTGGGGCATGGAATAGGATATAAATATGCCCATGATTATCCGATGCACTATGTAAAACAGCAGTATTTGCCGGATGGTCTTGTTGGAACAGTATTTTATGAGCCTTCTGACAATGGACATGAGAAGGTAATTAAGGAACATATGAAACGGCTGGAGGAATTGTCGTGAAGGAACAGATTAACAGATATGCACGAGGCGCATTTGAATACGAGATATTGGTTACAGAGGTGTATCCGACATCTATTGATGATGT
>JAZQLB010000298.1:0-13753 GCA_045542475.1 Lachnospiraceae bacterium
TTAACCCTTGTCTTCCTAAGACCGCTTGGCCTCCGACTTATCTTCTACACCCTTAGCAATTCTCTCAAGTGCTGCCTTAGTTGCATCTGTGTTAAATCCATCGATCCATGTACCATTCTCATCCATGTGAAGAGCTGGATATGCATCCTGCCAGAACTCTGGAAGGTAGTTGATGTATGGAGCCTCGTTACCCATGTAACCAGCAGCGATTGTACCATATGTATCGCCGTCTACGCCGTTACCATCTGGATCGCCATTGTGGAATGCTAATAACATGTTGTAGTAGTCATCGAATGTCTTAATAGAAGCTGCATCGATACCAACTGCATCTAACCAAGCCTTCTTAACATATGTAACACATCCGTTACCATATGTAGGAGCGAAGCCGTAAAGCTTGCCATCAATCTTAAGAGCCTCGTTGATGTCTGGAGCGATCATTCTAGCCTGGAAATCTGCATTAGCATAAGCCTCTGTCATATCCCAAAGCATACCTGTAGCAGCATACTGCTTATACATATCTGCTGACATAATCATTACGTCTGGAAGATCACCTGAAACTACAAGACGTCCTACTGCATCTACATAACCTGAATGATCAAGCTGTGTGATGTTTAACTTAACGCCTACTGCGTTCTCCCACTGCTCTACGAAAGCTTCCTGACCATTGTCAAGTGTAGCTGTAAGAGTACCGTTAACAACCATGTTAACCTCTGTCAACTCATATGTGCTTTCTACTGGAGCTGCTGTTGTTGTTTCATTGTTGTCACCTGAAGGTGCTGCTGTTGTCTCTGTTGTGCTGCCACCCTGTGGAGCAGTTGTTGTTGCGTCATTGTTTGCCTCTTTATTACATGCTGTTAAAGAGAAAGCCATAACGCCAACCATAGCAAGAGCAACAAGCTTGTTTGTCATCTTTTTCATTACGAAAAGACCTCCTTATAAAGATAAAAAATATAGTTATGCAGATACTCTGCATTGGATTAGTTATTCACTAATCACGGTAGACTTATAATAACACATTTTATACAAAATATACAAGTACTAATTTAAAGTTTTTAGAAGTTTTTTTCAGCGAAACCACCTTTTTTGTGGTTTCTTTTTGTTTCGCTTTGTTTCTTCGCATATTTTTGTTTGTTTCAAATAGTTTAGCATGTGGTATTTTAACAATAACTATGTAAGCGTTTCCACTTTTTCTGTCAATTTTGCATAATAATTGACAAATTTGTATCAAAGTTGTGACTTCTGATAATGTTAGTACTGTATCTTTCTACCAAAAATGTAAAAATATTCATAATAATTGTGTTTTTCGCATAGACTGTTTGCTAAAAATGTATTATTATAATGTAAGCACATACATTTTATCATAATATATGGAGGTTATTATGAATTTTTTACATGCCCTGTCAGAAATCAGGAATTTTGGTTTGGATATATTCTTTACAATATGTACAACTTTTGGTGAAGAGGTTGTTCTTATGGGTCTATTCGCCATATGCTTCTGGTGTATTAACAAAAAGCTTGCCTACAAAATGACCTTTGCTTTTTTCACCTCAGGCGTTATTGTACAGGGTCTGAAATTACATTTTAGAATAGAAAGACCTTGGATTATTGACCCGGGCTTTACTCCTGTGGAATCTGCAATTGAAGGAGCCTCAGGCTATTCCTTCCCAAGTGGACATACTCAAAGCTCAGCCAGTATATACGGTGTGCTTGCTTTTCACTCAAAAAGAATCCGTTATGCCATAATACTTTTTGTAATTATCGGGCTGGTAATGCTCTCCAGAATGTATTTGGGTGTACACACCCCTGCTGATGTTCTTACAAGCTTTGCCATTACTACCATTATAGCTTTTGTAATAGATTTTGTTTTTGATAATCTTAATTCAACACGCTTTACCGATATTTGCATTCTTGCATTAATAGAGCTTGCCGGAATCGGACTTATATATTACTTCTATACCTTAGTCAGTTCAGGTACAACCACCTCTGAGCTTGCCATGGATGGCTTTAAAAGCGTTGGTGCCTTCCTGGGCTTTGGCATTGCATGGTTTATCGAGAAGAATTATATTAATTTTAATCCAAAATCCGATGGTCTCATTGCCCAGCTTCTTAAGCTGGTGATTGGTCTTGCTGTAACAATTGCTCTGAAATCAGGTCTCAAGGTGCTTTTTGGTGACAATATGCTAGGCAACACTGTAAGATATTTTGTGATAGTGCTCTGGGTAATAGCAATATTCCCTGCAATCATCAAGGCATTTTCACGTTCGAGAAATTACTAATCACATAGAACATAAAAAATGGCGGCAGCCTATACATCTGTCGCCGTTTTTTTATTCTATTTCTACTATAAGCGGTATATCCTTTTCCTCTTCTATTACAGCCTTTCCCGCCGTTGCTTCTGTTATTGCCTTAATAATATATTCAGTACAATTTGAAGGCACGGCAAGCATTATAAAAACATCTGCTGCATATTGTGTATCAATTATATCAACATTCTCCCTTGAAGCAAGATATTGTATTTTACCAAGACCGGTATAATCAGTAACAACCCGTATATGACTTCCCGAAATTTTTTTAGCTAGAATTGCATTGTCAATAGCATCAATGGCAGATTTCTGATATGCTCTTACAAGTCCGCCCGTTCCAAGCAGGGTGCCTCCAAAATATCTTGTAACAATAACAATGCAATTATGAAGCTGTCTGCCTAGTATCACTTCTAAAATCGGCTTCCCTGCAGTTCCTGATGGTTCACCATCATCAGAGCATCTGGTAAGCTCATTATTTTCACCTATTACAAAGGCATAGCAATTATGCCTTGCATCCCAGTATCTTTTTCTTGTTTCCTCTATAATCGAAAGAGCTTCTTCCTCTGTTTGCACCGGGCACACCGCTGCTATAAACTTGGATTTCTTCTCCTCATAATAACCTTTTCCCTCTTTTTTTATAAAAATTATCTCTTTTTCCACCAAATATACCTCACTGAATATGTTTAAATTAAGAATAATATGTGAAAAATCAATTGTAAAGTCAATATTTACTTTATTTAACACATTTTTTTTGTTATAATGTATGTGGTCTGTATTCTCAGACACTATGGAGGTTGTATTTATTATGAATTATTCATCTAGCAACATAAGAAAAAAAATAAAATCATTTCGTGCCCATACACCCAAGCTATGGTTCAAGGCACTACTTACATCCCTTAAGCTTGTTCTTGTATGCATACTCATATGTGCAGTAATGGTTGCCTCAGTAGGCTTTGGTGCAATCAGCGGACTTATTGAGACTTCACCTTCAATATCGCTGGATGCCATTACTCCTACAGGCTATCAGTCATACATATATGACAGCAATGGAACTAAGATTGAGACCTTGGTTGCCTCGGGAGCCAATCGAATTGAGGCGGATATTAATTCCATGCCTCAGTATCTTCTTGATGCTTTTATAGCAATTGAGGATTCACGTTTCTATTCCCATAATGGAATTGACCCTAAGGGTATTATACGTGCTGCATATATAGCGTTTAGAACCGGTTTTAAGCGTACTGAGGGTGCCAGCACCATTACACAGCAGTTAATTAAAAATAATGTATTCTCTGCTGAAAATGAGCAGGGCATGATTGACCGAATCAAAAGAAAGGTGCAGGAGCAGTATCTTGCACTTATCCTTGAACAGAATGTATCAAAGGAGGTCATTCTGGAGAATTACCTTAATACCATTAATCTTGGTAACAACAATCTTGGTGTTCAGGCAGCTGCACATAATTACTTCAACAAGGATGTCTCTGAGCTTACACTGTCAGAGTGTGCCGTTATAGCAGCGATTACCCAGAACCCATACGCCTATAACCCTATTTCACATCCTGATAAGAATGCCGAACGACGTACCAAGGTGTTAAATGACATGCTGGAGCAGGGACTGATAACCAAGGAAGAATATGACGAAGCAATGGCAGATAATGTGTATGACCGCATTATGAATATCAAGACATCAACTACCATTACCTCATCTGCATATTCATACTATACCGATGCACTTGTTACACAGCTTATGGAAGACTTAATGAGTATCAAAGGCTATACCCAGACTCAGGCATATAATCTTATCTATCGTGGCGGACTTCAGATATATTCATGCCAGGATACCCAGATGCAGGCATATGCGGAACAGGTTGTAAATGACCCTGCCAACTGGTCAGGAATGTCTGATTTCACATTACGATACCGTATACAGACCAGAGACAGCGAAGGAGTTATCAGAAGCTACACCGAGAACTCAATTCTAAGCTACTATCAGAGCACTTTGGGTCTTACAGGCTTTAAGCTTCTTTTCTCTACTGAGGAGGAAGCAGTTGAAGTAATTGAGACCTTTAAGGAATCCATTTTAGCAAGTGGAAATGAAACTATTATAGAAAACAGCGAATCAATAACCTACACCCTTGAGCCACAGGCTTCCGTAGTAATTATTGAACAATCCACCGGTTGCGTAAGAGCAATTGTAGGCGGCAGGGGAGACAAGACCTTAAGCCTTGTTTTAAACAGAGCTACAGACTCTACCCGTTCACCGGGTTCAACCTTTAAGCTTTTATCAGTATATTCAGCCGCCCTTGATACTGCCGGCATGACTCTAGCCACAGTATATGATGATGTACCTTACCTATATTCTACCGGTAAGCTGGTAACAAATGTAGATGACGAATACCACGGTCTAATGAATATTCGTGAATCAATTACTGTATCACGTAATGTTCCGGCTGTTAAGATAATTACCGATATATCTCCTGAACTTGGATACAGCTATGTACTCAACTATGGAATCACTACTCTTACAGAGGAGGAACAGCATTATCAGTCAATCGCCCTTGGTGGTCTTACACATGGTGCAACTAATTTTGAAATGACCGCTGCTTATGCAGCAATAGGTAACTACGGTGTATATAATGAACCTAAGCTTTATACCAAGGTTCTTGACCATGATGGTAATATTCTTCTTGACAATACAGATACAATCAGTCACAGAGTTATTAAGGAATCCACAGCATGGTTATTGTCCAGTGCTTTAAGAAGTGTTGTAACAGACGGCTCTGCAACCTGGTTAATTGATGAGGATATGTACTATGCAGGTAAATCAGGAACCTCACAGCTCAGCTCTGACAAATGGTTTATTGGTTTTTCACCATATTATACTACCGGTGTCTGGGTTGGTAATGATGACAGTACTCCAATTGATGAGGAGGTATATACCATGTCCCAGCTGCTTATATGGAAGAATATAATGGATATGGTACATGAGGATTTAGAATATGCCGAATTCCAGAAGCCATATAATATTGTAGAAGCTGAGGTGTGTGCCGAGTCAGGCAAGCTGGCGGTTGATGGTCTGTGTGACTGTGACCCTCGCGGTTCAATGGTTATTACAGAGTATTTTGAAATTGGTACCGTTCCAACAGAGGTGTGCGATGTACACATGAAGCTCACCATATGTGAACAGTCAGGTAAGCTGGCTAATGAGTATTGCCCTATTTCAGCCCGACAGGAAACTATATACCTCGAAAAGGATTTGTCTCTGATTCTGGATTTGGAGCAGTATATAATAACGGATCTTGAATACGTACTCACGGAGGATATGCTTGACAATTTCTGTGACATTCATAGACGACATTAGAATATATAAGAATAGAAACAGGCTATCGCATTGAGCAGTAGCCTGTTTTTTCAATCTACTTTTTCATCTTAGGCTCTGTAAACCAGGATGCAATATATCCAAAAAGCAACGCTCCCGATATCCCAACTGCACTGGCTTTAAAACCCCCCTTAAATATTCCCAGCAGCCCCTCCTGGTCTACCGCCTCCTTAACCCCCTTCCACAGAGTATTTCCAAAGCCCAGAAGCGGAACACTTGCTCCTGCTCCTGCCCAATCCGCAAAGGGCTGGTATATACCAAAGGAGCCCAACACAGCACCTGTACATACAAGAAGCACCATTATTCTTCCCGGAAGAAGCTTTGTTTTTTCCATAAGTATCTGAACTACCACACATATAAGTCCACCTGCAATAAATGCCTTTAACAAATCCATACTATTTCCCCCTTATATTCTTTCAAGAACTACTCCGTGAGCAATTCCCGGAATACTTCTTCCCTCATTAAAGCTGACAGTTGAAAGTAACGCCCCTGTAGGAACAAAAAGTACTCTGTTTAATTCTCCCTCTTCCATCAGCCTTAATATATATGCACACAAGGTTGTTGCTGCACATCCGCAGCCGCTTCCGCCCGCATGTGTATCCTGAGTTTCCTGATCATATATTATCATTCCGCAATCCGAATGAATATTTGAAATATCCAGTCCCTTTTCCTTCAGAAGGTCAATCAGGATTCGTTTTCCCACATATCCCAAATCACCGGTAAAAACCTTATCATAATATTCTGTACCCACACCCAAATCCTTAAAATTATTGTATATCAGATCCGCACATGCCGGAGCCATACAAGCCCCCATATTAAAAGAATCCTTTACTCCATAATCCACAATTTTTCCTATTGTAACCGCTTTTATGCACACTTTTCCTGCATATGCTGCATTATTTCCTATACCTCTTTCTATAATCACTCCTCCGCTTCCTGTAACCGTCCATGTTGCAGAAAGAGGTCTCTGATTACCATATTCAAGCGGAAAACGAAACTGTTTTTCAGCGCTGGCAAAATGACTTGAGGTCATGCTGATTACTTTCTCTGCCGCACCTCCTGCGACCAGCATTGCTCCCATGCCTATTGCTTCTCCCATGGTCGAGCAGGCTCCATACAAACCAATCAAAGGAATATCATATCCCGAAACACCAAAGGATGATGCAATTAGCTGCCCCAATAAATCTCCCGATAAAATAAATCTTATATCCTCGGACTTATATTTTGCCTTATCCAAAAGCAGCCCTACAACCTTTTCCTGCAGAGCACTCTCCGCCTCCTCCCATGTATTTTTTCCAAGCATCGGATCCTCATATACCTCGTCGAATAACTTACCCAGAGGACCATCCCCCTCCTTTTTTCCAACAACACTTGCTCTTGTTGTTATAACAGGTGCACGCTCAAATCTTACACTCTGCTTTCCACACATCGTTATATTCATAAAAAATAACGCCGTTTCCAAACAGCATTCCTTTCTTTATACTTTCTCTTATTTTTTCCAAATAAGGGAATACTATTCACAAACGACGTTTATATTATATTTTCTCATTCATAATATTCTTATAACCCTCGCCATATATCTCATTGGCACTGGTTATAATCATAAAGGCATCCTTATCCTCCTGCTTAACAATCTCTTCAACTAGAGGACCCTGATTCATCCTTACAACACACATAATAACCTGCTTATTCCGCTTGCTGTAAGCACCCTGTCCTTCAAGATAAGTCACACCTACATCCAGTTCTGCAAGAATACGCTCTGTAATCTTCTGCGGACAGTTGCTTATTATATACATAAGCTTTGCCTCGTCTCCACCATAGAGCACATAATCCAAAACCTTACCTGATACTGCCACTGCAATCAAAGCATACATAGCAATATTAAAATCCTTAAATACAAAGCCTGATATAGTGACAATTATTATATCAGTAATCAAAAAAAGAAAGCCTGTTTTTAAATGCTTGTATTTACCACGAAGTACCTTAACAATAATATCTGTACCTCCGGTTGTAGCACCACACCTGAAAACCAGTCCAATGCCCACTCCTACTAAAATACTGCCTGCAATAGCCGCCAAAAGCGGCTCCTTGGTCACCGGACCAAATTCAGCTAAATAATTAGTAAATACTGAGCTGCATGCAATGGCTCCAAATGTACCCGCCATAAACCTAAGTCCGAACTTCCACAGACCAAGAATTACCACCGGAACATTAAGAAGGAAATACAGTGTACCTGTTTCCAATGGAATAATTCTGTTTAAAATAACTGATACACCAACCATTCCTCCCGGAGCCAGATTGTTAGGATCCAGAAACAGACTGATGCCTCCTGCATATATAAATGCACCAAGAATTATTCCTATTATTCTTTTAATTTTTTCCTTATAATTCAGCTTCATCCAGCCTCCATATAAATTAAATCATAAGATAGATAAAATAGCCCACATAGCCAAGGAGCATTAAAACACCACCCCAGCGCTTAAGCTTCATATCCTTATTAAATACGCATCCCCATAAAAGAATGCCTGCAGCAATAGCAATAATTGTATCAATAATAAAATTGCTCGCAAATACTACCGGAGTAATAAGTGCTGTTGTTCCAATAACAAAAAGAATATTAAAAATATTACTTCCTACAATATTCCCGATAGCAATATCTGCCTTTCCCTTTCTGGCTGCTGTAACAGAGGTTACCAGCTCAGGAAGTGATGTACCCAGTGCTACAATTGTAAGACCAATAATTCTATCGCTTAAGCCAATTACCTTAGCAATTGTAGTAGCTCCATCAACGGCAAAATCACTACCAAGCACTATACATACTGCACCCCCTGCAATAGCTAAAAGCTGCATTGGAAGGCTGAGCTTTTTCTCATCTTCCCCCTGCTCTTCTTTATTATTCTTTGCCATTCTAAGAAGGTATATTAAATATACAATAAATGCCACCCAGAGCACAACGCCCTCAATAAACACAATCTCGCCGCCAGTCCAGCCAAGATATAAAAACAAGGCTGTTATAAGAAGCATAAATGGTATCTCTATATTTCTTGTAGACTTCTGTATAGCCACCGGTGTAATAACCGCTGTAAGTCCAAGAATAATCAAAATGTTAAGAATATTACTTCCCACTACGTTACCAACTGCAATGCCTGCTGTTCCCTTAAGCGCAGATGCAATACTTACCGCCGCTTCCGGTGCTGATGTACCCATTGCCACAATTGTAAGTCCGATTACAAGCTGCGGAATACCAAATCTTGCCGCAATTCCTGAAGCTCCCTCCACAAACCAATCTGCGCCCTTAACCAGCATTATAAATCCTACTACAAGAAGTAGAATTGCAATTAATAAATCCATTTCTTTCATTTCCTTTCGCTAAATAGTATTCCTTTATCCCCAAATGGTATTCTTCATTTGTCTGCCATATTTTGCAATAGTATACATGGTCTCCTTTGTCGAACAGTATTTGTCCGCAATACACACAATCCATGCTTCCCTGCACATAGGCGGTATAGGTGTTAATGGAAACATATGACGTAATATAATATTACGTTCTATGTCACTTAAATTAAAATCCTTATCTGCATTTTTTAAAGCTTTATACGGATGAGTAAAGCCATGTATATTATGCCCTTTTCGCTTCTCATGCCAATCATATAGGAAATAATCGTGCAGAAGCGCACCTCTTATCAGTGCCCTTTTATCAACCCTAATCCTTAAGAATCTTGCAATTCGGCAGCTCATTATTGCTACCTCTATAACATGAGTCATAACAGTTGTATTTCCGTGCTGTATGAATTTGCTTGTAAGTGCAAATCTTGATTTTTCATCCGCTTTGAGTTCATTTAAAATTATGCCCAATAATTCCTTATCACTCATCAAATGCATCCTCTCAATTTTATTCTATTAATTGTTATCATATTTCACCCGTAAAGTCAAGAAATACTAATATATACAAGCAAATCAGCGGCCGGCTGTATGCCGACCGCTAACTTAATCAGATTGCTTTATCTATTCTGCTTTTTACGATAATCAACAAACTGAACTGCAACATATGCAGCAACTGCAAGTACTAATAATACTATATATAATGTTATATTTGTATTATCGCCTGTATCAACATCATCCTCTACCTCTGCTGCTCTTGTCTCTCCATCAGCCTCTACTTCTGCACTTGGTGCCTGTGTAGCTGCCTGTGTAGGAGCCTGTGTCTCCGGCCGAACCGGTGCCTGTGTCTCTGCTTCAGGATTTGTAAGGCTCGTTGGAAGCACTTCATTTGTTAATACATAATCTGAGCAATGGCTGATACCTGCACTAAATACGCCATTTGTAACTGTACCCTCTGCAACAAGTTCAAACTTTGAAGCTGTTGTATTGTAATGATAGAAGTATAACTTCTCTCCATTACTGAAGTACTTAGCTACATCAAGAGAAATTGTTGTATTCTCAGGAAGTGTACCTTCGTGTGCAAAGCTTACTGTTACAACCTTACTCTTAACTGCTGCAATTGCAGCGTTAATTTCATCAACCTTGGCACCTATTTCAACATTCCAGTTCTTGAACTTATTGAAATCAATTGTTGTGTTCTTTGCGAAGGTCCAAGCATAATCACCACAATCAATTACAAGGTCCTTTAACTTTAATATTGCCTTAACAAAATATCTTGCCATTGCTGAAAGCTCATCTGAAAGCACACTAAAGTTAATTTCAACCTTAACACCTGATGTAATCTTCTCAATAAGATTAATAACATCCTTAAGTGTCTTAATATCCTTAAGCGATATACTGATTACTTCCTCTGTAGGAGCCTCTGTTGTTGGCTCCTCTGTACTTGGCTCCTCTGTACTTGGCTCCTCTGTGCTTGGCTCCTCTGTGCTTGGCTCCTCTGTACTTGGCTCCTCTGTACTTGGTTCTTCTGTGCTTGGAGCTTCTGTTGTTGGCTCCTCTGTGCTTGGAGCTTCTGTTGTTGGCTCTTCTGTGCTTGGAGCTTCTGTTGTTGGCTCCTCTGTAGTTGGCTCGTCAGTAGTTACAACCGGCATTGTTCTGATAATGATAGCCGGTGTTCTTGAAAGTGAACCATTCCATGTAATTTCAAGATAACCATCTGTTACCTCAACCTCAATCTCTCCGATTGAGTAAGAAGCCTTACCATTACTTACACTAAGTGACTCGCCCTGTACTAAAGCAGATACCTTACTGCTTCCTAAGCCACAACCACTTACTAATTCTACTACATACTTACCATTTGCCAAATCCACTCTAAAGGTATTACCATCTGGCATTAAATAATCTCTGTATACGCTGTCAGCAAGCTGCGAATTTGGAAGATATGCACCTTCATCACGTCCCTCAAATACCTTCGTTCCGTCCATGAAACCATATCCCTTTTCAGCTGTATATGTAAGACCTAATTCATCAACAGTCTTACCACCGCCCTTGCCATTACCAACGATACCAATCCATCCTGATTCTACATTTGAACCTGTAATACCAAGGTCAAATCTCATAGCTACAGGATACTCTACTGTTGCATTTAATACAGCAGGTGTATCAAAACCTTCTACTGTACCGTTTACTACTGTTGTACCAAGTGTTGTTACATCAATAGGCGTTGTTACTGTATCCCATACAACTGCAACACTTTCTGTCTTTCCACTTGCCATTGTAGCTGTTACTGTCTCAGGAAGCACATACTCTGTTTCCTCTAAGTAAAGCTCACAATATGCAGCTGCTATAGCTACAATGTAATCAGGTATTACAATAACCTTAACCTGAGCCTCACTTGAACCTGCATAAATTCCCTTTACGATATACTCGCCAAGAGTATTAGTATCAAGACCTGTTGTATCCCATGTTACACTCTCTGAAACAGTTGAACCGTTAAGGAATGTAGCTGTTACTGTTGTTGGAAGAGTTACCTCTGTTCCAACAATAACACTGATATCAGCAATTGCTGCATAACCAGTTGATACATTTTCTACTACTGTAACATTCTTTACAACCGGCTCAGACCAGCCTGCTACAGTACCTGTTACCTCGTATGTACCAGGAGTTGTAATATCCACCTTTGATACATCCCATGTAACATTTGCCATAGTCTCATTACCATTTACATCAATTACCTTAACCTGTGCAGGAAGTAAATCTGCTACTGTCTGACCCTCTGCCATTACCTGATCCTGAACAAGATTGTCAAGCTCAAAATCAACTACTGACTGGATATCTACTAATGTAGCTGCTGTTATTGGAGCTGACATGAATGATGTCTTACCATCAACAATAGCTGCAATCTTATATGTATATGTTGTGTTAGACTTAACAGTCTCATCCTTGTATACATATGTCTTGTTTGTTTCATCATCTGTTGCTGCTGTTTCCGCAACTACAGTTCTCTCTCTGAGTGTAAGTGTTACCACCTCAGCCTGCTTAACCTCAATACCTGTAAAGTAAAGTGAAAGATATCCTGACTTACTTGCTGTGTTAACCACATTCAACACACCATCTTCTACTGTTACGGTGATTGTTTCTGATGTTGCCTGAATATCAGTCTTTCCTCTTCTTACATCAGTAAATTCTGTTCCCTCTGCTGTTACCTTATTATATACAGCACCTGAACCATTGTAGAGGTAGTAGGTTACTTCATATGTTCCATTTGGTACATTTATTGCAAATTCACCTGACTCTGCCCATCCAAGTATTGTGTCACCATATACTGCTGCATCATCGCCTTCATAGCCATAGGTCTTATATGCACCAAATTCTGTTGTTCCATCTGCTACTACAAAGCCATAACCCTTGTCTGCACTATAGATATCAGTATTAAATACCTGTGTCCAGCCCTCTGCTACTGTACCTGTACCGAAGTCGAACTTAAGATCTGTCCAAGCCTCTGTTGTTACTTCTGTTGAAGCTTCTGTTGTTACTTCCTCTGTTGTTGCCTCTGTTGAAGCTTCTGTTGTTACTTCCTCTGTTGTTGCCTCTGTTGAAGCTTCTGTTGTTACTTCCTCTGTTGTCGCCTCTGTTGAAGCTTCTGTTGTTACTTCCTCACTATCAACAGCCTTAATTCCCTCAGTAATTACAATATTGTCAATAAATACACCGCCATATGTCTTACCAGCAGCCATATAGATACTGTCAAGAGTTGTAAGTGCTGTCTCTGATACGAAAGCAACTGTGCCTGTATATACCACACTGCCATCAGAAATTCTTGTAATTGTTACATTAACTGTCTGATTTGCAAAGTCAACGCCTGCTGATAAATGTAACCAGCCTGTTGTATCTCTAAGTAGTCCGCCCTTACCTGCTGACTCTCCGTTTGAAGCACCATTGCTTACATTTGCAGATGCAGTAATATCTGTTCCGTTTACTGTGATTGAACCCCAGTATCCGTTACCACTTGCTGTTGCACTGATTGTAAGAATCTGCTCTGTAGTTGATAACCAATTATATGTCTCAGCACTTGCTAATAATGAGATATTAGATGACTTATTCTGTACACAAGCATCCATCTTAAAGTCAAATTCAACTGTTGCATCAGCTGTAATATTAAGACCTGACTTCTGTGTTCCTGTGTCGCCACCTGCTCTCGAACCAACACCATATACATAGTTACTTGTATTGGCATTAACTGTAGCAGCATCCTTCTCTAAGTACTCATAATCTGTATTACCTGATGCAATAAGTACGAAATCTGATGCACCATCCTCAAAATCCTCTGAGTAAATTGCTGCTACTGTTGGAGCCTCTGTTGTTGGCTCTTCTGTTGAAGGAGCCTCTGTTGTTACTTCTTCTGTTGCATCCTCTGATGGTGCCTCTGTTGTAGACTCTGTACTATCGTCTGTTGCAGGGAACCACTCATCATATCTTACGTCCTTAATTTCAATAGCTGTAAAGTAAAGTGCAAGATAACCTGACTTACTTGATGAATTAAGAATATTCATAACTCCATCTTCTACAGTTACTGTTATTGTTTCTGTTGTTAAGCGAATATCCGAGTTGCCTCTTCTTACATCACTAAACTCTGCTCCCTCTGCTGTTACCTTATTGTATACAGCTCCTGAACCGTTATAGATATGATATG
>JAZQLB010000299.1:0-10508 GCA_045542475.1 Lachnospiraceae bacterium
GCCTCCGACTTCATATATGGTATGATACAATGCACCTTCGGTGCTTTTGACACTCTAATCTTATTTAAAAAGAAAAGTGGATTAAGCGAAAAAATAATCTTTTAATAAAAAATACAGAAAATCTTAAAAAACGGGGAACTCTATCCTATATACATTGACACATCAATGTGTTAAAATATTCCAATAGATAATAAATTATTATGGGGGATGCCGTTTGACACGGGGAGGATAATTTGAATTATACACAGACTAAACATGAAGTATTAAAAAAATATTTTGGTTATGACAGCTTTAGAAAGGGGCAGGAGCTGTTAGTGGACAGCATGCTGGCAGGTCAGGATGTGCTGGGAATTATGCCTACCGGCGCTGGAAAGTCGTTATGCTATCAGATACCGGCATTAATGCTTGAAGGGATAACAATAGTAATATCACCCTTGATATCCCTGATGATGGACCAGGTTCGCTCCCTTAATGAGGCGGGGGTTCATGCAGCGTACATAAACAGCTCATTAAGTGAGAATCAGATTAGAAGAGCCTTGTACAATGCTTCTATGGGGCAGTATAAGATTATATATGTGGCACCCGAGAGACTGGAAACTTATGAATTTGTGGAGTTTGCAAGAGCGGTTAAAATATCCTTATTAGCCATTGATGAGGCACATTGTATATCCCAGTGGGGACAGGATTTCAGACCGAGCTACCTTAAGATAATGCAGTTTATAAAGGTACTTAAGGAAAGACCTGTAATATGTGCATTTACGGCTACAGCAACCGAAAGAGTAAGAGAGGATATACTATGTTCACTGGGGCTTAATAATCCAAGTGTGCTGGTGACCGGATTTGATAGAGAGAATTTATTTTTCGGGGTTGAGAAGCCTAAGAAGAAAATGGAGTATGTTGTTAATTATTTAAAGGTGCATGAAAAGGACAGCGGTATTATTTATTGTGCTACCAGAAAGAATGTGGAGCAGCTGTATGAACAGCTTGGTTCAATGGGCTTTTCAGTAGCCAAATATCATGCGGGTATGAGTGCACAGGAGAGATGGCAGAGTCAGGAGAATTTCAGCTTTGATGTAACACCTGTTATGATTGCCACCAACGCCTTTGGTATGGGAATTGATAAATCTAATGTCAGATATGTTCTTCACTATAATATGCCTCAGAATCTAGAGAGCTATTATCAGGAGGCAGGAAGAGCAGGACGAGATGGTGGTGCATCCGAGTGCGTTTTGTTGTATTCGCCACAGGATGTAATGATTAACAGGTTTCTTATAGAAAGCAAGGAGAATATAAGTGATTTAAGCTGGAATGAGTTGCAGTTTATCAGAGAGCAGGATGAGGACAGGCTGCGTATTATGAATAATTATTGCATGACCACGGGCTGTCTTAGAAGCTATATTCTCAAATATTTTGGAGAGCAGGCAAATCATAGATGTGAGAATTGCTCAAGCTGCCTTAAGGAATATGAAGAGCTTGATATTTCAAAGGAGGCAGGTATTATTATTAATTGTGTCCGTGAGATGGGGCAGCGATATGGTATTAATGTGGTTGCGGGGACACTTGCCGGAGCAGGACGTGCTAAGCTTAGAGAATATGGAGTTACCAGATTTTCAGCCTTTGGAGCTATGTCACAGATGACTGAGCTTTATATAAAGGATATGATTAGCTGGCTTGTTCTGGAAGAATATTTAAGTGTCACCAACGATAAATATGCCCTGATTAAGCTTACTAAAAAATCAGTTCAGTTTATTAATGAGCCCTTTGCCATTATTATGAAGAAGCCTAAGGAGGCGCAGAAGGAAGAGTCTGCTAAGGCTTCAAAAAGCAGCAAAAGCACGAGACTGTCAGATACTCTCAATTCCGAGGGGCTTGAGCTGTTTGATAAGCTTCGGGAGCTTAGAAGGGAGCTTGCCAGAGAGGAAGGCGTTCCACCATACATTATTTTTACGGACAAAACTCTTACGGATATGTGTGTTAAGCTTCCGTTTACCAAGGCAGAGATGCTTGGTGTTAATGGTGTGGGTGAGAATAAGTATGAGAAGTATGGCAAGGCTTTTATAGAGGTATTAACTGCTTTTACCGGAGGGATTAAGAAAAAGCTGTATTTTGGTGAGAAGGTGCAGGAGAATATGGGCAGTCAGGACATTGATGGAAATCATGATGTTAAGAGAGAATGTGCAGAAGATGTAAGCGGTAGCTCTGGGCGCAAGGGACCAAAGGTGGATTTTTATCTTACAAGGCAGCAGGCAGATAATTTTGCATACAAAGAAAGCTATTATGTGGCAGAACTGGCAGAACAGTTAAGCATTTTAAGAGATGCCTCGACTACAAAGAAAATATTTGGCAAGGATATATATAGCAGAGTTGAAGAGCTGGGCTATGTTTTATCATATAAAGAAGATGACATATACTACAAAAAGGTATCTGATGAGGGTCATGATGCGGGAATATTTGTTGGAACCCGGATAAGCCGGAAGGGGACGGAGTATCAGGACTTTTTCTACAATGAAAAGGCACAAAGAATGATTGTAGAATGGTATGTCAAGGAATAAGGAGTATTGTAAGTGAAGTTATGGAAGGATAGAAAGGAATTTTTTTCGATTCCGAATATATTAGGATATTTCAGGCTGATTCTGGTTCCGGTATATCTGGTGCTGTATTTTAGGGCGCAGGATGTTACAGGGTATAGGTCTGCTGCGATAGTATTAGCCATATCAGGAATAACAGATATGCTTGATGGTAAGATTGCCAGAAAATTTAATATGATAACTGAGTGGGGAAAGTTTCTTGACCCGGTGGCGGATAAGATTACCCAGCTTGCAGTTATTGTAAGCCTTACCTTCAGGTTTCCTTGTATGAGATATGTTGCTTTTCTTCTCGTAATAAAGGAGCTTTTCATGGCGGTTATGGGAGCTGTTATGATGAAGCGGGGAAAGCGCATGAACGGGGCACAGTGGTATGGTAAGCTGTGTACGGCACTTTTATTTGTTCTCATGGTGGTTCTGATTTTTGATTATGATATCAGCTATTTTAAGGCGGGAATATTAATTGGTATTTGTATTTCGGCTATGCTTTTATCACTATGCTGTTATGCTGTATTTTATATCAGAATGATAAGAGGTGTTCCAGAAGAAAAAAATGTAATCAGTATACGTAAAACTGCCTGTATGCTGGGCTTGGCTGTTCTTATTTTTGCAATATACAATATAGCAGGGGCGTTAATAGCGTATTCAAAGCAGCCGGAAATGGAAACGGTATACACAGAGGCTTCTATTACCGACAGCTATTTTTCAGATACTGTGTCAGGAGACAGAGCCGGAATTATAGAGGATAATGAAGAGGCACTTTTAGTAAGGGTTCGCCTTATAAAGGATGCAAGGGAAAGCATAGTGTTATCAACCTTTGATTTTCATTCTGATGAAAGTGGAAGGGTGATAATGGGAGCTCTTATGGAGGCAGCTGACAGAGGTGTATCTGTAAGAATTCTGGTGGACGGATTTTCTTATATTAGATATATGGCAGGTAATCCCTACTTTTATGCGCTGGCTGCGTATGAAAATATAGAGTTTAAGGTGTATAATCAGGTTAATTTACTGACACCATGGAAATTGATGGGCAGAATGCATGATAAATATCTTATAGCTGATGATATGGCGTATCTGCTTGGAGGGCGTAATATATATAATTACTTTTTAGGTGATTATTCGGAATATAAGAATCATGACAGGGATGTTTTGGTATATAATGAGAGTGCAGGACAGGCTTCGTCCTTATATCAGGTGAAGAATTATTTTGAGTATGTATGGAGCTATAAGGAGTGCAGTATAGTGCATGATAATACTGCAATTCTGGACTGGATATCTGTAGAGCGGGCATTGGAGGATATCAGGGATGAGTATAACGAATATCTTCTACAGGCAGGCGGGCAACTGGAGGCATATGATTATTATGAAGTAACGGTTCCTGCTGACAGGATAACTCTAATCAGTAATCCTATACATGTGGAAGCGAAGGAGCCAATTGTGTGGCACAAGCTGATAGCGCTTATGAAGACTGCTTATACAAGGGTTAAGCTGCATACTCCATATATTATTTGTAATGATATGATGTATGCTGACCTTAAGACGGTTGCGGATAGCCCTGTGCAGACCATGCTTATGACCAATTCCGTAGCCAATAACGGCAATCCTTTTGGGGCAGGTGATTATCTGAAAAATAAGGAAAATGTACTTGCAACCGGACTGGATGTGTGGGAATATGAAGGAGGAACCTCATACCATTGCAAAACCATTCTGATTGATGATAATATATCTGTTGTGGGTTCCTTTAATATGGATATGCGAAGTGTTTATCTGGATACAGAAGTAATGTTGGTAATTGACAGTAAGGAGCTTAACAGTCGGTTATGTGCCAATATGGAAATATACGAAAGATGTTCAAGACAGGCAATAAATGCTGATGATTATTATAATCCTTATGAGGTGGCACCCATTGAGCTTACGGACAAAAGACGTAAGAGAATTATAATAATTCAGAGTTTAATAGGATGGGCGAGATTCCTGTTTTAAATTATACGGAGGGTGAGAGATGAGTAGTAACAGTATGAAATATTTGAAAATAGTATGTAATCTGCTGGTATTTGTAGTAGGATTATTTGTGATTATTAAGGTGATTCCAAGAATTCTGGTGTTCTTTTCACCATTTGTTACGGGCTTTGTTATATCATTAATGGTTAATCCTGCAATTAAGTTTTTGGAGAGTAAAATAAAGCTTAAAAGAAAGTATTCCTTTACTTTTCTGACTATATTGTTAATAGCACTTATTGTGCTTGCATGTTATGGAATTGTTGCAGGACTTATAACAGGTATTCAGAGCTTTGCAGGAAGCTTTCCGGATATGTATGATACAGCACTTGCAGAGATTACAATAGCCTTTGAGCAGCTGCAAAAATTCGCTGACAAGGTTCCATTTGTGGATTCCCTTCATATTGGACAGATTCAGAATTATCTGCAGGATTGGCTTAATGAGTTTATTAATACATATAAGGGGCCTACCATCAGCGCCTTAGGAGATTTTGCTAAGAGTCTTCCGAATGTGCTTATTAATGTATTGGTGGGAGTGTTTGCGGCATATTACTTTGTAATGAACAGGGACAGGCTTAGTGCGGCTGTAGTAAAGCACACTCCAAAGCAAATTATGGATTATGCCCATAAGGCTTATGAGAATGTTATTCTTGCTATTTGTGGATATTTTAAGGCACAGCTTAAGATAATGGCTATAATATATATAATTATTATGGTGGGACTCTTTATTCTGAGAATTGAGTATGCGTGGCTGATTGGTCTTGGTATTGCGTTTCTTGATATGCTGCCTATATTCGGAACGGGTACAGTGCTTATTCCATGGGCGATAATTAAGCTTTTTTCAGGAGAGCTTGGTATAGCTATAGGCATGGTAATATTATATGTGGTTGCACTTGTTGTACATCAGGTTATTCAGCCGAAATTAATTGGAGACTCGGTTGGCCTTGATACCTTTATGGCATTATTTTTCATGTATATAGGATATAAGATTAAAGGTATTATAGGTATGATTATTGCTATCCCAATTGGAATGGTGCTGCATAGCTTCTACAAGATGGGAGTGTTTGACAGAATTATATGGTGCATCAAGGAGTTAGGAAAAGGTCTGTGGGAATTTTGCAGAGTGGATAGGAAATAAGTCTTGATTAAAAGGTATATAAGCTTTAAACTAAGGATATAGTTTAAAGTGTATATACCTTTTTTGTTTGGAGGAAATATGAATATATTGGATATAATAGGACCGGTTATGGTAGGTCCGTCAAGCTCCCATACGGCAGGTGCGGTTAAAATTGGTTTGATTTCAAAGAAGCTTCTGGGTGAAAGGGTCATGGAAGCAAAATTATATATGCATGGCTCATTTCTGGCAACAGGAAAGGGGCATGGTACGGACAGAGCATTAATTGCAGGCTTGTTGGGAATGAGCGTGGATGATATCAGAATTCCACACAGCTTTGAGCTTGCCAGGGAAGAAGGGATGAATTTCTCATTTCAGCCAATAGAGCTTGTGGAGGCACACCCTAATTCGGTAAAAATGCAGCTTACAGGTGAAACGGGAAAAACGCTCGAAATAATAGCGGCATCTATAGGCGGCGGAAGAATAAGGATATGCGAGATTGATGGGCTGACGGCAAATTTTGAGGGAGATTATCCTACCTTGGTTGTCCATCATCAGGATCAGCCGGGACATGTTATGGGCGTTACTACCATGCTTGCTCACCGCTCCATTAATATTGCAACTATGCAGCTTTTCAGAGATTCCAGAGGCGGTTATGCGGTAATGGTAGTGGAATGTGACCATGAGATTCCTGCGGATTCCATTGCATGGCTTCGCAGACAGGAGGGCATTCTAAAGGTAACATATCTTAGTCAGGAGGAAAAGGATGTATAAAGCGTTAGCAGATATAGTAAGGGCAGCAGAGGAAAGTGGAAAAGAATTCTGGGAGGTTGTACTTCTTGATGATACCAAGGAGAGAAATATATCCTTCAAGGAGGGATATGGCCAGATGAGGGCAATGTATATAGCAATGAAATATGCAGATGAGACCTATGACGGTGAACTGGTCTCTGCCAGCAGGATAGTAGGAACTGACGGCTCTAAGCTGGAGTCTGCAAGAGCAAGGGGCGACAGCATATGCGGTGATTTTATAATGAAGGTACTTGAAAAAGCTGTTAAGATGGGCGAATCGAATGCCTGCATGAAACGAATAGTGGCAGCACCTACAGCAGGTTCCTGCGGAGTACTTCCGGCGGTGCTAATTGCTATGGAGGAGGATAAGCATTATGATGAGGACTCTATTGTAAAGGCATTAATCGTAGCAGCAGGAATAGGCGGCGTTATTGCCAGCCGTGCATTTATTGCCGGAGCAGCAGGCGGCTGTCAGGCAGAGATAGGTGCAGCTTCTTCAATGGCAGCAGGTGCGGCAGTATATTTAAAGGGCGGAAGCAATGAGCAGATTATTCAGGCTGCAGCCATGGCTCTTAAAAATTTACTTGGACTTGCCTGTGACCCTGTGGGTGGATTGGTAGAGGTGCCATGTGTAAAACGTAATACCATTGGTGCGGTGGGGGCGCTTACCGCGGCAGATATGGCACTTGCCGGAGTATGCAGTAAGATTGACCCGGACGAGGTTATTGATGCCATGCGTAATATCGGTAATGCAATGCCGGCTTGCCTTAAGGAAACGGGAACAGGGGGATTGGCGGTTACTCCTTGTGCACAGAGGCTGTTGAACCAGGAAAATAGTGGAGAAACAGAATAGAGGATTTATGTGGTATAATTAGGAGCTATCCTGAGACGGATAGAATGTTATCGCATCCAAAGAGGGAGTAGGAAATGTAATTTTTGATATGATAACTTCGTGTTTGGGCATATAGAGAAACTTTTTTTAAAAAGAAAAACGTGCAAAAGGCGTAAAAACTTCTTGCACGTTTTTGTATTATATATTGTATGCTTTTTTACTTGGCACTCCAACGTCCGCTAGCCCCACAAGGCAACACCAAACCATTACCACTTACAGGTAATCCAAGCTCGTCCGATACTACGCTTCCGCCATGCTTAGGAATAATGGCAGTTGATATCATATAAGTAAGCACTGAAGGTGCCAGTCCTGTTGTATAAGAATTGATAAGGAAGAAAAGAGGTTCGTCAGAAAGAAGCTGCTCGCATAACTCTACGAATGGAAAAATCGAATCCTCAATTTTCCATATCTCACCCTTAGGACCGCGCCCGTATGATGGAGGGTCCATAATGATTCCGTCATATTTGTTACCACGTCGGATTTCTCGCTCAACGAACTTAACGCAGTCATCCACCAGCCAGCGGATAGGGGCTTCTGAAAGTCCTGAGGAAGCGGCATTCTCCTTTGCCCAGCCAACCATTCCCTTAGAGGCATCTACATGAGTAACCTTGGCTCCTGCAGAGGCAGCAGCAAGAGTAGCTCCTCCAGTATAGGCAAAAAGGTTCAGTACCTTTACCTCGCGTCCTGTGGCTGCTGCATCTTTAATTTTCTGCCCGAACCAGTCCCAGTTAGCAGCCTGTTCAGGGAAAAGTCCTGTATGCTTAAAGGAAAAAGGCTTAAGGTTAAAGGTAAGCTCCTTACCAACGCAATTATAATTAACCTGCCACTGCTCCGGCAAATCAAAGAATTCCCATTCACCACCGCCCTTGGTGCTTCTGTGGTAATGACCATTCATGCTTTTCCAGCCACGGTGCTTCTTAGGTGTATTCCAGATTACCTGAGGGTCCGGTCTTACTAAAATGTAATCTCCCCAACGCTCTAATTTTTCACCGGCTGAGGTATCTATAACTTCATAATCTTTCCAATTCTCTGCTTTCCACATATTATTCTCCTATTATGAATAAGTATTAATTGCTCAATTATAATGTGTATATTATATACTTATAGAGGAGGTAACTGCAAGCCTTTTCTAATTCTTATCGTATTTCAAAACGCTCATCCACATTAAACATCAGACTGGTGAGCTTGCAATCCTCAAGCTTTGAGCCTTGCTCCAGCATTTGGTTCAAAACATTGCAGATAGCACTGGTTCCGATTAAGTCATGGTAAATAGCATTGGTCTCATCTCCAAAGAGACCCTGCTGAAAGGCGGTATAGATTGTTCTTTCAAGCGGATAATAATCTGCCAGCTGTTGTTTGTATATTGTGTGCTTTTTACCATCAGCTGTTACTAGAATAATGGCCTCACTTGCCTGTATCTTATCAGCAGCAGCGTTTTCAGCACAGATTTCAGGAAGGAAATAGCGGCATTCTGTTGCCAGAGTGGCATCTCCAAGCTCCATAATCATACGCTCATGCAGGCTGTCAAAGGCTTCCTGTGTAGTGCTTGCATGAAAAAGCTGCACTGCCTTTAATACCTTGCCGATGAATTCCTTTTCGCCCTTTTCACCACGGTATGGGTAGGCTTGGAGGGTTGCAGTATCCTGCTTTATGAAAAAGAACTGCTTGTGTGAGGCATAGCTGCAATAAGGCCATTTTGAGGCTTCTACAGTTAGTTTTTCACTTAATTCATTGCTTATGATATCATCAATGCGACATTCACAGATTAGTTTACCATTTACCATTGAGGTGTAGACCTTCACATAGCAGAACGGCTGATTTCCCATACGTTTTTTAACATCCTCCTTAAGAAGATTCCAATAATGGTCAAAATCCTCAACCTGTGGTGCCTCACCCATGCCGACTACATCGCTTAAATACACATTAAATTTATGAGGCGTTCCTGCAAATTCTGTTTCCATATTTCTTGGATTGGCGTTAGTAAACATATCTGTAATGCCCTTCATCATACCGAAAACGAAGGAGCCGGTTGCAAGTCCTATGGCAGTCTTGGTATCTTTTCCGGGGCTTGCACAGCATTCATAAAGTGTCATATTCCAGTCAGGATGCTGGAGATAAAAATCTAACACTGCACTTTGCTCCGTGAGCTGTTGAATTGCCGGAGTGATGGTTAGCTGCCAATCCGGCAGATAGATGTGGTTGTCTTTTACTACATCCTCTACTGCAAACATACCATGCAGTGACTCATGAAGAAGGTATTGTAATACCTGTTGAGGGTCAGTAGTGTTGCCATCTTCATAGATATCTTCGTTGTTCTTCTTATTAAATAGTCCCATTGTAATACTCCTTTTTTTATTTGTGAAAGATACTTTATGTACTTGTGCATATATTGTTATATTAGCTGCAACTAAGTATCAAAATGATATTTACTAAAATATAGCACATATCACACATACGTGCAAGTACTTTTTATAAAAGTAACTAAAAAATATTTATGAAACAGCCCTTAAAAAGGTATATATCTAACTCTTGCAGTGTACGGTTTGGCTGGATATACTATTATAATAGAAGAAACACAAAAAACAGGAGAATTAGTTATGGGAAAATATTGTAATATATATATGAAGGAATAGCAGATTTAGAGATTAGTCTGCTGTTGCATCGCTTAAGAAATACAGGTAACCCTAACTATCCCCGGTGGACCAATGAAACTCCATCTTGCATATTTTTTTTACTTATGCTATGATACACAAGGCACCGTTGTAACTTTTTTAAAAATTTTCAAAAAAGTACTTGCTTTTTGTATACATATCTGTTATAGTTATCCTTGCTGTGACATTGATAGCGTTGAAGCGTGAGGTTGCTGCATGAAAATTGCAGGTGTTCCGTGGAGCGAATGTCAAGTTAGGAAACTGGCGACAAGTCACTGTACAAGTTAACAATCTACCATTAGGTAGAGACGAACACGTTTAAGGGAATCTTTGTGCGTAAGTGCGAAGATGACACACGTGGGTATGTGTACAGTCACCACTTGTCGTACTGATTTATAGTGCGAAAAGGAGGCGGCTTTTTTTATGGCAAGTCAAGTAATGAGAATTACACTCAAGGCGTATGATCACAAGTTAAT
>JAZQLB010000300.1:0-10221 GCA_045542475.1 Lachnospiraceae bacterium
ATTATATAGCGCTGGTATCGCTAAGATTGAAATCGAGAGAGCTTCAGACAGAGTTAAGGTTATCATCCACACAGCTAAGCCAGGTTTAGTAATCGGTAAGGGCGGTGCTGAGGTTGAGGTTCTTAAGGCTCAGGTTCAGAAGCTTACAACAAAGAAGCTTTCAATCGACATTAAGGAAATTAAGAGACCAGATAAGGATGCTCAGCTTGTTGCAGAGAATATTGCATTACAGCTTGAGAACCGTGTATCATTCAGAAGAGCTATGAAGTCAGTTATGTCAAGAACAATGAAGGCTGGCGCTAAGGGAATCAAGACTATGGTTTCTGGCCGTCTTGCAGGAGCAGATATGGCTCGTTCAGAGTTCTACACAGAAGGCACAATTCCTCTTCAGACATTACGTGCAGATATCGATTATGGATTTGCTGAGGCAGATACAACATACGGTAAGCTTGGCGTTAAGGTTTGGATTTACAAGGGTGATGTGCTTCCAACAAAGGCAGTTAAGGAAGGGAGCGAAGCATAATGTTATTACCTAAGAGAGTTAAACATCGTAAGCAGTTCCGTGGTTCTATGGCAGGTAAGGCTACACGTGGTAACAAGATTTTACAGGGTGAATACGGTATCGTAGCAATGGAGCCAGCTTGGATCACTTCAAGACAGATAGAGGCAGCCCGTATCGCCATGACACGTCACATTAAGCGTGGTGGTAAGGTATGGATTAATATTTTCCCAGATCATCCATTCACATCTAAGCCTATTGGTGTTCGTATGGGTAAGGGAAAAGGTAACGTTGAATATTGGGTAGCAGTTGTTAAACCAGGACGTGTAATGTTTGAAATCGCTGGTGTTTCAGAATCAGTTTCAAGAGAAGCATTACGTCTTGCAGTGCACAAACTTCCTTTAAAGTGTAAGGTAGTATCTCGTGCGGAATTAGAAGGCGGTGATAACAGTGAAAATTAATAAGTATGTAGAAGATTTAAGAACAAAATCAGCTACAGAATTGAACGAAGAATTAGTAGCTGCTAAGAAAGAACTTTTCAATTTAAGATTCCAGAACGCAACAAATCAGTTAGATAACACAAGCAGAATTAAGGATGTTAGAAAGAATATCGCTAGAATTCAGACTATCATCGCTGAAAAAGTTAATGTTGCTGAATAATCATTCCTAGAAAGGAGGACTTTGTTGTGGAAGAAAGAAATTTAAGAAAAACACGTACAGGTAAGGTTGTAAGTGATAAAATGGACAAGACTATTGTAGTTGCTGTTGAGAACCATGTTAAGCATCCACTCTACAATAAGATTGTTAAGAAGACATACAAGTTAAAGGCTCATGATGAGAATAACGAGTGTAAGATCGGTGATGTTGTTAAGGTTATGGAGACAAGACCTTTATCAAAGGATAAGAGATGGAGATTCGTTGAGCTTATCAGCAGACCAGAATAAAGCAAAAAACTTTTGCGATACGAAGATTTCTGCATGGCGGAAATCGGAGTTACCGATTAATATTGTTTTAAATTAGATAAGGAGGATTACCTGCATGATTCAGCAAGAGACAAGACTCAAGGTTGCTGATAACACAGGTGCAAAGGAATTACTTTGCATCAGAGTTATGGGTGGATCAACAAGAAGATATGCTAATATCGGCGATGTAATCGTTGCCAGCGTTAAAGATGCAACACCAGGTGGCGTTGTTAAAAAGGGTGACGTTGTTAAGGCAGTAGTTGTTCGTACCGTTAAGGGTGCACGCCGTAAAGATGGATCATATATCAAATTCGATGAAAATGCTGCTGTTATTATTAAAGATGATAAGACACCAAAGGGTACTCGTATCTTTGGACCAGTAGCTAGAGAGCTTAGAGAGAAGCAGTTTATGAAGATTGTTTCATTAGCTCCAGAAGTATTATAAGGAGGTGTCTGTAGAATGTCAGCAATGAAGATTAAAAAAGGTGATTTAGTTAGAGTAATCACTGGTACAGATATCGGCACAGAAGGTAAGGTTCTTTCTGTAGATGCAAAGAATAACAAGGTTGTTGTTGAGGGCGTTAACATGGTGTCTAAGCACACAAAGCCTAATGCACAGAACCAGAATGGCGGTATTATCCGTCAGGAAGCTCCAATTGATATTTCCAATGTTATGTATGTTCATAAGGGACAGACAACTAAGATTGGTTTTAAGCTTGAGAACGATAAGAAGGTTCGTATAGCAAAGAAAACTGGAGAGGTTATTGATTAATTGAGAAAGGAGGTCTGTGACGATGAGTAGATTACATGACTTATATAAGAGTGAAATAATGGATGCTATGGTAAAGAAGTTCGGTTACAAGAATGTAATGGAAGTACCAAAGCTTGACAAAATCGTTATAAATATGGGCGTTGGCGAAGCTAAGGATAACGCAAAGATTCTTGACACTGCTGTTAAGGAGCTTGAGACAATCGCTGGCCAGAAGGCAGTTCTTACAAGAGCTAAGAACTCAATCGCAAACTTCAAGATTAGAGAAGGTATGCCAATCGGATGTAAGGTTACACTTCGTGGAGAGAAGATGTACGAGTTCTTAGACAGATTAGTAAATCTTGCTTTACCACGTGTACGTGACTTTAGAGGCGTTAGCGCAGATTCTTTCGATGGTAGAGGTAACTATGCTCTTGGTCTTAAGGTGCAGATCATCTTCCCTGGGATCGAGTATGATAAGATTGATAAGGTTAGAGGTATGGACATTATCGTCGTAACAACTGCAAAGACAGATGAAGAAGCTCGTGAGTTATTAAGATGCTTCAACATGCCATTCAAGAAATAATTTAGGAGGGAAATTCAATGGCTAAGACTTCTATGAAGATTAAGCAGGCACGTAAGCAGAAATTCTCTACAAGAGAATACACACGTTGTAAGATCTGTGGACGTCCACACGCTTACTTAAGAAAATACGGAATCTGTAGAATTTGCTTCCGTGATTTAGCATACAAGGGACAGATCCCAGGCGTTAAGAAAGCAAGCTGGTAAGCTTTGCTTGTTACACGCGAATATTGCGATATCGCACCGGAGTTTGGTGCGGACATTAGATAGGAGGATAATCAAATGACAGATCCAATTGCAGATATGCTTACAAGAATCCGTAATGCGAATACATCAAAGCATGACACAGTTGATGTTCCAGCTTCAAAGATGAAGCTTGCTATCGCTGATATCCTTGTTAATGAAGGTTATATTACAAAGTATGACATCATTGAGGATGGCGTTGCTAAGAATATCCGTATTACATTAAAGTATGGAAAAGATAAGAACGAAAAAATCATCTCAGGTCTTAAGAGAATTTCTAAGCCAGGTCTTCGTGTATACGCTGGTAAGGATGAGCTCCCAAGAGTACTTGGCGGACTTGGAATCGCTATCATTTCAACAAATCAGGGTATCATGACTGATAAGGCAGCTAGAAAGCTTAATGTTGGTGGCGAAGTACTTGCATTTATCTGGTAATCAGATAAATGCAATACAAATAGATACTATAAAATTTACACTCAATTCAAGGAGGTGCAGGCATGTCACGTATCGGAAGAATGCCTATCGCTATTCCAGCTGGCGTAACAGTTGATATAGCAGAAAATAATAAAGTGACTGTAAAGGGACCAAAGGGAACTCTTGAGAGAGTATTACCTGCGGAGATGGAAATCAAGGTTGAGGGAACAGATATCGTTGTTACAAGACCTAATGATTTAAAGAGAATGAAGTCATTACATGGCTTAACAAGAACATTAGTAGCTAACATGGTTACAGGTGTAACAGATGGCTTCACAAAGGTTCTTGAAGTAAATGGTGTTGGTTATAAGGCACAGAAGAATGGTAAGACATTAGTATTATCATTAGGATATTCTCATCCAGTAGAGATGGAAGATCCAGAAGGACTTGAGTCAACAGTTGACACAAGCACTAGCGTAACTAAGATCATCGTTAAGGGTATAGATAAAGAAAAAGTTGGCCAGTACGCTGCTGAAATCAGAGCTAAGAGATCCCCAGAACCATACAAGGGCAAGGGTATTAAGTACGAAACTGAAGTTATCAGACGTAAAGTTGGTAAGACTGGTAAGAAATAATTAAAGGAGTGAGACAATAATGGTTAGAAAAGAATCAAGAGCCGTTGTTCGTGAGAACAAGCACAGAAGAATTCGTAATCGTTTTAACGGAACAGCTGAAAGACCACGTTTAGCTGTATTTAGAAGTAATGATCATATGTACGCTCAGATTATTGATGATACAGTTGGAAATACTCTTGTTGCTGCTTCAACAGTTGAAAAGGCTGTTAAGGCTGAGTTAGAGCATACTAATGATGTAGCTGCTGCAAGTTACTTAGGTACAGTAATTGCAAAGAGAGCTATTGAAAAGGGAATCACAACTGTAGTTTTCGATAGAGGCGGTTTCATATATCAGGGTAAAATTAAAGCATTAGCAGAGGCAGCTAGAGAAGCTGGCCTTGAGTTCTAATCGGAAGGAGAAACACATGAGACATACAATCGTAGTTGCTTCTCAGTTAGGTGAATTAAATGAGCAGGTAGTAAATATCACGCGTGTAACTAAGGTTGTTAAGGGTGGACGTAACTTCAGATTTTCTGCTTTAGTAGTTGTTGGTGATGGAAAGGGTCATGTTGGTGCCGGTATCGGTAAGTCAATCGAAATTCCAGAAGCTATCCGTAAGGGTAAAGAAGCTGCTATGAAGCAGATGGTTACAGTTCCTATTGATAGCGTAGACAGCATTCCTCATGACTTCATTGGTAAGTTTGGAAGTGCTTCAGTATTATTAAAGAGAGCTCCAGAAGGTACTGGTGTTATCGCTGGTGGTCCTGCTCGTATCGTTCTTGAGATGGCTGGTATTAAGAATATCCGTACAAAGTCACTCGGTTCAAATAACAAGCAGAACGTTGTTCTTGCAACAATCACTGGTTTAAGCCAGTTAAAGACTCCAGAAGAAGTAGCAAGACTTCGCGGTAAGACCGTTGAAGAACTCTACAAGTAAGAGGAGGAAATAAAAATGGCAAACAAATTAAAAGTTGAATTAGTAAAGTCTACAATCGGTGCTATTCCAAAGCATGTTAAGACAGTTGAGGCTCTTGGCCTTAGAAAGCTTCATGCAGTAAACGAGTTACCAGATAACGCTGCTGTTAGAGGTATGCTCAACCAGGTTAGACATTTAGTAAAGGTAGAGGAAATCTAATTATATTAGACAGGAGGTGCGATGATGGACTTATCTAACTTACAGCCAGCAGTTGGCTCAAAGCAGAGTGATAATTTCAGAAGAGGCCGTGGACACGGTTCAGGAAATGGTAAGACAGCCGGTAAGGGACATAAGGGTCAGAAGGCTCGTTCAGGAGCTCCAAGACCAGGTTTCGAAGGCGGTCAGATGCCATTATATAGAAGATTACCTAAGAGAGGTTTCACAAACAGAAACAGCTTAGAAATCATTGGTATCAACCTCAAGGCTTTAGAAGTTTTCGAGGATGGTGCAGAGGTTTCTGTTGAAACTTTAATGGAAAAGGGTATCGTTAAGAATCCTAAGGATGGCGTTAAGATCCTTGGAAATGGAGAATTAACTAAGAAGCTCAATGTTAAGGCTAATGCGTTCAGTGAGGCTGCAAAGGCTAAGATTGAGGCACTTGGTGGAACCTGCGAGGTGATCTAATGCTAAAGACATTGACAAATGCATTTAAGATTAAAGAGGTTCGTCAGAGATTATTTTTTACATTCTTAATGCTTATAGTCGTAAGATTAGGTAGTTTACTCCCAATACCGGGGGTAAACACCTCATATTTTAGTACATTGTTAAGTGGTGAAGGCTTTAATTTCTTTAACATGGTTACTGGTGGTTCATTCCAGACTATGTCTATCTTTGCATTAAGCATTACACCATATATTACTTCTTCTATCATTATGCAGCTTCTTACTATTGCAATTCCTAAGTTTGAGGAAATGCAGAAGGATGGCGAAGAGGGTAGAAAGAAAATCGCTGAGTACACAAGATATGTTACAGTTATTCTTGCTTTAATTGAAAGTATTGCAATGGCTGTTGGTTTTGGTGGTCAGGGCTTATTCACAGATGCTACTACAGGCTTCGAGAGATTTATGGCAGGATTCATAATGGTTGTTACATTAACAGCCGGTTCGGCTTTCCTTATGTGGATAGGCGAGAGAATTACTGAGAAGGGTGTTGGTAACGGTATCTCAATTATCCTTGCCATTAACATTGTTTCAGGAATGCCACAGGATTTCACAACACTATATTTACAGTTCATTCAGGGACAGAGCGTTCTTAAGGCTGTTATTGCAATCGTTGTTATTGCAGTTGTTGTAATCGGTATGGTTGCATTCATTGTATACTTAAACAATGGTACAAAGAATATTCCTGTTCAGTATTCACAGAAAATTAGCGGTGGTTCACGTTCAGGCGGACAGAAGTCAGTTATTCCTTTAAAGGTAAATACAGCAGGCGTTATTCCTGTCATTTTTGCACAGTCATTAATGTCATTCCCTGTAATTATCGCTTCTTTCTTCAATGTTGATTACAACACAGTTGGAGGACATATTTTAAGAGGCTTATCACAGAATAACTGGTGTGACCCTAAGAATCCGGTATATTCAATAGGCTTATTAGTATACATAGCATTGCTTGTATTCTTTGCTTATTTCTATACATCAGTTACATTCAATCCATATGAGATTGCTCGTAATTTACAGAAGAGCGGTGCTACAGTTGGTGGTATTACACCAGGTAAGTCAACAGCTGAGTACCTTACAAGAATCTTAAATTACATCATCTTCATTGGTGCAGTAGGACTTACAATTATTTCAATTGTTCCTATTTTCTTCTCAGGTGTATTTAACGCTTCGGTATCATTTGGTGGTACATCAATCATTATTATCGTAGGCGTAATCCTTGAGACATTAAGACAGATCGAAGCATTGATGGTTGTTAGAAAGCCTTCTACAATCTTCTAATGTAAACAATCAGTTTTAGAAACTGTATATAACCGGAAGGCCTGGCAGCTTGATATGCACTGGTAACAGGCATATTAAGCCGTCAGGTTACTTCTGTTTTATGGAAATTAATGTCTTATACACAGAATACGGAGGCAATTTATGAAGATTATAATGTTAGGTGCTCCTGGTGCAGGAAAAGGCACACAGGCTAAGAGAATTGCAGATAAATATAATATTCCTCATATCTCAACAGGAGATATTTTTAGAGCGAATATTAAGAACGGTACAGAATTAGGCAATAAGGCTAAGGAATATATGGATAAGGGACTTTTAGTTCCGGACGAATTAACACTTGACCTTATAATGGACAGATTTAAAAATGATGACTGCAAGAACGGATATGTTCTTGATGGTTTCCCTAGAACAATTCCTCAGGCTGAGGCACTTGAGGCTGCTTTGGCAGCAAATGGTGAGAAGGTTGACTACGCTATTAATGTAGAAGTTCCTGATGAGAACATTGTAAACAGAATGTCAGGAAGAAGAGCATGTTTAGGATGTGGTTCAACATACCATATCAAGCATGCACCAACCAAGGTTGAAGGAATTTGTGACAGATGCGGTAAGGAGTTAGTCTTAAGAGACGATGACAAGCCGGAAACAGTTATGAAGAGACTTGATGTATATCATAATCAGACACAGCCTTTAATTGACTTCTATACTAATAAGAATGTTCTTGTTGAGGTTGACGGTACAAAGGACATGGAAGATGTGTTCACAGCTATCGTTAATATTTTAGGAGAGTAAGATTATGTCTGTAACAATAAAATCTACAAGAGAAATTGAGCTTATGAGAGAAGCCGGAAGGATTCTTGCAAAGGTTCATGATGACCTTGAGAAATTTGTTAAGCCGGGTATAAGCACATACGATATTGACAAATATGGATATGAACAGATTAAGCATTACGGATGCATCCCATCCTTTCTTAATTATAACGGGTATCCTGCTTCAATATGTGTATCAGTTAATGACGAGGTTGTACACGGTATACCTTCTAAGAACAGAATAATCAAAGAGGGAGATATAGTAAGTCTCGATGCAGGAGTTATCTACAAGGGCTATCATTCAGATGCAGCAAGAACTCATGCAGTAGGTAACATCAGTCCGGAAGCTAAGAAGCTTATTGATGTAACCAGACAGTCATTTTTCGAAGGCATTAAGTATGCTAAGGAAGGCTGCCATCTCCATGAGATATCCAATGCTATTGCAGCATATGCAGAGAGCTTTGGTTACGGGGTGGTAAGAGATCTGGTTGGTCACGGGATTGGAAGTCATCTTCACGAAGACCCGCAGATACCGAATTTCAAGCAGAGATTCAGAGGACCTAAGCTTGTAGCAGGTATGACACTTGCAATTGAGCCTATGATTAATATGGGAACTCATAAGGTATACTGGTTGGATGATGATTGGACTGTTGTAAGCGCTGACAATTCTTTATCAGCCCACTATGAGAATACTGTTTTAATAACGAAAGATGGTTGTGAAATTCTTTCATTACCTGATTATAAATAATATATATGCAATGAAAACAGACAATCGCTTTTATTGGAGGTAAAAATGTCTAAGGCAGATGTAATTGAAATTGAAGGAACAGTTGTTGAAAAGTTACCAAACGCTATGTTTCAGGTAGAGCTTGAAAACGGACATCAGGTATTAGCTCATATAAGCGGAAAGCTTCGTATGAACTACATCAAAATTCTTCCTGGTGACAAGGTAACACTTGAATTATCACCATACGATTTAACAAAGGGAAGAATCATCTGGAGAGATAAATAAAATTTTTGAAAAAAGACTTGCAATTACTGGTAAAACTATGTTATAGTAGTTGACGGACGTTTTTTTTCAACTTATTTTATAGACTTAAGTTGTGCATTTATGGAAAGGAGGATTTACCATGAAGGTTAGATCATCAGTTAAGCCTATTTGCGAAAAATGCAAGATCATCAAGAGAAAAGGAAATATCATGGTTATCTGCGAGAACCCAAAGCATAAGCAGAGACAGGGTTAATTTTTATTGCAATTCCTTTTCGGAAATTTTGCGGCTGCAGTGATGAACCACCCGGAGGTGTTGTTTGTCACTTAAAATAAATCAAAGTAACATTAATTAAATGCTAAACAATGGAGGTGTAAAAGCACATGGCACGTATCGCTGGTGTTGATTTACCAAGAGAAAAACGTATTGAAATCGGCCTTACCTACATCTATGGTATTGGACGTGTTGTTTCTGGTCGTTTACTTGCTGAAGCAGGCGTTAACCCTGATACAAGAGTAAGAGATTTAACAGACGACGAAGTAACAAGAATTCAGAAGGCAATCGAGACATTAGAAGTACCTGTAGAAGGTGACTTAAGAAGAGAAATCGCTCTCAATGTTAAGAGATTACAGGAAATCGGATGCTACAGAGGCATTCGTCACAGAAAGGGTCTTCCAGTTAGAGGACAGAAGACTAAGACAAACGCTAGAACTCGCAAGGGTCCTAAGAAGACAATCGCAAACAAGAAGAAATAACCCGTAAAGGGAACCCATAAGGGAGGTTAGTTTAGAAAATGGCTAAAGTTACAAAGAAAGTGACAAAAAAGCGCGTTAAGAAAAACGTTGAACGCGGACAGGCACATATCCAGGCTTCATTCAACAACACAATCGTTACATTAACAGATACAGAGGGTAACGCATTATCATGGGCTAGTGCCGGTGGTCTAGGATTTAGAGGTTCAAAGAAATCTACTCCATATGCAGCTCAGATGGCAGCTGAAACAGCTACAAAAGCAGCTCTTATTCATGGCTTAAAAACTGTAGATGTATTCGTAAAAGGTCCTGGTTCAGGACGTGAAGCAGCTATCCGTGCACTTCAGGCTTGTGGTCTTGAAGTAGTAAGCATTTGTGACGTGACTCCAGTACCTCATAATGGATGCCGTCCACCTAAGCGTCGTCGTGTATAATTATAGACGGTTTTTAGAATATGGTTTAAACCATATCGTGTGATTGGAAGAAAGTGCTAATGCACTGTAAACAATAACGTGAGAGCAGAAAGCTCCACATGTAGAAAGGAGCCTAAAATGGCAGTAAATAAAACACCGGTACTTAAAAGATGTAGATCTTTAGACTTAGATCCAACATTCTTAGGATATGACAAAAAGTCTAACAGAAAATCCCCAAGAGCAGGCAAAAAGATGAGTGAATATGGTATGCAGCTTCGTGCTAAACA
>JAZQLB010000301.1:0-6089 GCA_045542475.1 Lachnospiraceae bacterium
TTTTATTGTACATAATTCATGGATAAAATTAATTATTTTTTCACAATCTATATATTGATTTATAACTAACAAATCAATATAATAGGAATATATTTGGGGTAATTGGATACTCCTGGAAATGAGGACATATAATAGGTGGAAGAGAATAGAAATAATAATCAGAACAAGGATAATAAAAATAACAATGATAATAAGAATGGCAGTAAATTTGGGCAGACAATAGTTATTCTTATTATTGCCGGAATATTTACACTGCTTGGTATAAGCTGTGTAAATGACTTTTTAAAGAGCAGTACAAGTACGGAGATTCCATACAGCACATTTGTAACGATGCTTGAGAACGGGGATATTGCCTCTGTTTTGTACAATAATGATATAATAGAGATTACACCTAAGAATCAGCCGATTGAAGGGCTGGAGCTTACTTATTATACCGGATATATTTATGATGCAGAGCTTATTCAGTATATGAAGGATAATGATATTGAGTATACCGTCCAGATTCAGGACCAGAGTTCATCCATTATTGATTTTGTGTTGGTATATGTAGTGCCATTCCTCTTGGTATATCTGTTGTTCAGCTTTATGTTTAAGCGTATGTCAGGTGGTGGCGGCATGATGGGTGTCGGCAAGAGCAACGCCAAGATGTATGTGGAAAAGTCAACCGGCGTTACCTTTAAGGATGTAGCAGGTCAGGAGGAGGCAAAGGAATCACTGACGGAGATAGTTGATTTCCTTCATAATCCTGCAAAGTATACCAAGATTGGTGCAAAGCTTCCAAAGGGAGCATTGCTTGTAGGTCCTCCGGGAACAGGTAAGACCTTACTTGCAAAGGCAGTGGCAGGAGAGGCAGGAGTACCATTCTTCTCGCTTTCTGGTTCGGATTTTGTAGAGATGTTCGTAGGTGTGGGTGCTTCGAGAGTTAGAGATTTGTTTAAGCAGGCACAGCAGTCTGCGCCTTGTATTATATTTATTGATGAGATTGATGCCATTGGTAAGAGCCGTGACAGCAGATATGGCGGTGGTAATGACGAGCGTGAGCAGACTCTTAACCAGCTGCTTTCTGAGATGGATGGTTTTGATTCCTCTAAGGGTATTATCATTCTTGCAGCCACAAACAGACCGGATGTGCTTGATAAGGCGTTACTTCGTCCGGGACGTTTTGACAGAAGAATTATCGTGGATAAGCCGGATTTAAAGGGACGTGTGGATATCCTTAAGGTACACTCTAAGGATGTGCTTATGGATGATACGGTTGACCTTGATGCAATTGCTCTGGCAACAGCAGGTGCAGTAGGCTCAGACCTTGCCAATATGGTAAATGAGGCTGCCATTAACGCAGTTAAGAGCGGACGTAATGTGGTTAGCCAGAAGGATTTATTCGAGGCTGTTGAGGTGGTTATTGCAGGTAAGGAGAAGAAGGACAGAGTGCTTAGTCCGCAGGAGAAGAAGATGGTTGCATACCATGAGGTTGGTCATGCTCTTGTAACTGCCCTTTCTAAGAATTCTGAGCCGGTTCAGAAGATTACTATTGTTCCAAGAACCATGGGTTCACTGGGCTACACCTTACAGGTTCCAGAGGAAGAGAAATATCTTATGACTAAGGAAGAGTTAGAGGCAAGAGTATATACCTTACTTGGCGGACGTGCAGCTGAGGAGGTTGTATTTGCTTCTGTTACCACAGGTGCTTCTAATGACATAGAGCGTGCGACTAAGATGGTTCGTAATATGATTACCTTATACGGAATGTCTGAGCGTTTTGGACTGATGGGACTTGAGACTGTTGAGAATCAGTATCTGGATGGCAGAACCGTGCTTAATTGCAGCGACAGAACCGCAGCGGATGTGGATGATGAGGTTAAAAATGTCCTTAAGGAAGCTTACGATAAGGTTAAGACCATGATTGCCGAGAACCGAGAGGTGCTTGATAAGGTGGCGGACTTCCTTATTGAGAAGGAGACGATTACCGGTAAGGAGTTTATGGGGATATTTAATGAGGTTAAGGGAATTGTGCCGGAGGCTTCGAAGGAGAAGGCTGAGACAAGTGACGAGGCTGAGATTGTTGTTGCGGAGGATACAATTACTGAGACTGATGGTGAAAAGGATATAGTGGCTGAGAGTGAAACGGAAGAGGCAGCAGGTGTGGAGAATGTCGGAGAGACAGAGGTGTTAAAGGACACATCTGAATTGGATAGGTTGAAATCACAGTGGTAGGAATTAAAGTAGAGAAACCTGACAGGAATGTTGGGTTTCTTTTTTTCGTAACATTTCCGTAACAAAACTTAATATTTTTGTAACAATATTTAAAAAAATTGTCACAACTTATTAGGGATAACGTGTTATACTTAGCTCGTACATAAGAAACATCATGGGATAAATATGCCGTATTATTGTAGCGGCATGGAATAGAGAGGGACTATGAGAAGGATAGTTAGCGTTGGAGTTATAATATTTATAATAAGTATGCTGCTTGGTGGATGTAACGATAATAAGGAAGCATCAGGCAAAACAGGGCAGGATGAAACGGATGTTATAGTTATTACAACCCAGAAGCATGAAGAAGAAACTGCTTCTTCTGATGTGGCACAGTCATTACCGGTTGAGCAGGAGACAACTACCATACAGGAAGAGACTACACAGCAGGTTTTATTTGATTATTCTACGGTAGAAGCTATATCGCAGAAGGAATACGAGGGGTATGAGCTGGAATGGGAAGTAAGGGATATTGAAGGTGATGGTTTTGTAATATATGATTTGCTGAAAACCGTCATTAAGGACAGACGAATTCTGGCAGAGTATGAATACGATGGTTACAAAAGAATAAGTAAGCATATGGATGGAGTTACCACATATTTTACATATAATGTAAATGGGGGCATTGCTACAGCAGATGATGGAACGCACCGATTGGAATATATGTATGCAGCGAAGCCGGATGGCGAAAGATATTTTACATATAAGGATGGCTTTATCTATAATGAAGAGAAATACTATTTTATGTATGGAGCATCAGGCTTGATTGAAGGCATTGAAAAGGATGGAAAGCCTATTGCCAGATACCTCTATGATGGACTTTGCTTTGTCGGAACCTGCAGTCTGGATGAATATGGTGAATGGGTGATTAATGAGGACGAAGAATTTATTGGAAATATCAATAAAATAAGGCATGCAGGAATCTATTATGATGAGGAAACCGGCTGGTACAGCTATAATTTATATATATTTGACCCGGTAAATAACAGAAATGTATCAGGAGTTGCACCGGAAATAGTAGAGGGAATATTTATGGATTACAGTCTTGGAATACCGGTTGATGAAAAATATCTTCCATATGGAGAGATAAGTATTTCGGGAATGAATTATAAACTAACGGGAATGTCATACATTGAGGCGTATTCGGATATTAATGAGCCGTTGGTGGCGGCAAGAAGAGGAAGTGCGGAATGGAAGCTGCTTAATGATAATTACAAGGTAGAACAGCAGTATGCAGAATATGCCGTAGAATATCCGGACAGAAGATTTACAACACCATCCATTATAGTGGATTCCAATGGCACGAAGAAATGCGTCTATACAGGAGTAACTCAGGAAGGAAAAAATATAACTGTGAGCCATTCTACAGGCAATGCTCTTGAGTTGTCCTATAATGGCAAAAAGGTTACTCTTGATGTATGGGAATTTAAGGACAGCGAAGGTAATTTAAGACCGGTTCAGGTATTTTTCAGGGATATGAATAAGGATTCCATAGAAGAACTTGTGCTTGTATGGGATACAATACTTATGATTGATATTGAGACACTGTCAGAAATACAGTTCTTTGTAAAGCAGAGGGGATATTACTGTTATAAAATAACGGACGAGGAAGCAAAGGCAATGGATGATTTGATTGCCAAGGAGGTTCCTGACCATAAGTATACAAGCTCAGGAAGCGGCTGTTATGGCGGCTGGGATTACTATTTTGCTGTTGAGGGTGACAGAATATACTATTACAGAGATGATAAGGTGGACGGAGAATTACAGCGCTATCTGGGAAGAATAGTATATGAATATGATGGTACACAGTTTGCTAAGAGCTATGAGCTGGCAACAGTATTTGAGCCGTATGACGAAAGCGTGTTTAAAAATCGTTTTACAAGATTCCTGAAAACCGTATATTACAACCTGATAAATGATATGCCGGGAGGAAAGTATGAGGCATATTTTGGTACAGTGGAAGATAATAAGGTATGGAATCTGAAAGTATATTATGATAATATTGATTATAATAACTATGCAATAGAGATATATGATGGAGAGAAGCTGGTAAGCCGTTCCTTCTGGAAGGAGGATACACCTGCAGTAGGATATCTGGTGGAGACCGAGGTTAACAGCTTTATGGAAGAGGAATATTCTTTATTGTATGAACTTGATTTGACACTGTAAGCAGGCTGATATGACCTCCAAGGCAGGTATATACCCTGCTTTGGAGGTTTTTATGTTTGTTATAGAGGAAGAGTTAAAGAAGCTTCCGGGAAAGCCGGGAGTATATATAATGCATGATGAGCATGACAATATAATATATGTGGGTAAAGCAATAAGTCTTAAGAACCGTGTAAGGCAGTATTTCCAGTCCTCAAGAAATCATACCGAGAAAATTAAACAGATGGTTAAGCATGTAAGCTATTTTGAGTATATAATTACAGATTCCGAATTAGAGGCATTGGTACTTGAATGCAATCTTATTAAGGAGCATCAGCCAAAATACAATACAATGCTTAAGGATGATAAGACCTATCCATACATTAAGGTTACCTTGCATGAGGATTTTCCGAGAGTGCTTTTTTCAAGGGATATGAAGAAGGATAAGTCAAAGTACTTCGGACCTTATACCAGTGCTGGAGCAGTCAAGGACACTATTGAGCTTTTGCAGAAAATATACAAAATAAGAACCTGCAGCCGTAATCTGCCAAAGGATATTGGAAAGGACAGACCCTGTCTTAATTATCATATAAAGCAGTGTCATGCACCCTGTCAGGGCTGCATTTCAAGGGAGGAATATCGTCAGAATATTGATAAGGCACTGGAATTTCTCAATGGTAATTACAGCGGTGTTATGAAATATCTTAAAGAAAAAATGGAGGAAGCGGCAGATAAGCTGGAATTTGAGGAGGCTGCTGTTTACCGGGATTTGCTTGGAAGCGTACAGGCGGTGGCGCAGAAGCAGAAAATAACAAATTCTGATATGCAGGATAAGGATGTAATTGCTGCGGCGATAGATGGTAATGAATGTATAATTCAGGCTTTTTTTATAAGGGAAGGCAAGCTTATTGGCAGGGACAAATACCATATGCACCTTGCAGCAGATGATACAAGGGAGCAGGTTATTACCAATTTTATTAAGCAGTTTTATAGTGGAATTCCTTTTGTACCAAGGCAGATAATGGTGCAGGAGGAGTTAGCAGAGGGCGAGCTTCTGTCACAGTGGCTTACAAAAAAGAGAGGCACAAAGGTTGAGATTGTTGCACCTAAAAAGGGGCAGAAGGAAAAGCTTGTGGAGCTGGCACAAAAGAACGCAGAGCTTGTGCTGGAACAGGATAGAGAAAAGATGATGCGGGAAAGCAGGCGAACCACGGGGGCAGTTAAGGAGATTGAGCAGCTTCTTGGAATTGAGAGTGCATACAGAATGGAAGCGTTTGATATTTCCAATATCAGCGGAGCACAGTCCGTAGGTTCCATGGTTGTATATCAGGACGGCAGGCCAAAGCGTAATGATTATAGAAAATTCCGTATAAAAAGCGTTATGGGACCTAACGATTATGCCAGTATGGAGGAGGTTCTCACAAGGCGGTTTACACATGAGAATGATGAGGGCTTTGATTCGTATCCGGACCTTATTATGATGGATGGCGGCAGGGGACAGGTAAATATTGCTCTTGAGGTGCTTAACAAGCTTGGAATAAATATTAATGTGTGCGGTATGGTTAAGGATGATAATCACCGCACTCGCGGACTGTATTATAATAATATTGAGATTCCGATCAATCGAAATAGTGAGGCATTCAAGCTTATTACAAGAATTCAGGATGAAGCGCATCGCTTTGCAATAGAGT
>JAZQLB010000302.1:0-2007 GCA_045542475.1 Lachnospiraceae bacterium
CCATGCCAGCACCAGCCGGCATTGCAGGAGCGTCTTCCTTAATATTAGCAACTACTGACTCTGTTGTAAGGAGTGTTGAAGCTACACTGTTAGCATTCTGTAATGCGCTTCTTGTAACCTTGGCAGGATCAAGAATACCAGCCTCAACCATATCTACATACTGCTCCTTGTAAGCGTCGAAACCGAATCCCGGCTCACCATCCTTAACCTTGCTGATTACTACTGAACCCTCAAGACCTGCGTTAGCAACGATGCTGTATAAAGGAGCCTCTAAAGCCTTAAGAATAATCTTAGCACCTGTCTTCTCATCTCCTTCAAGTGTTGAAGCAAGTGCAGCAACCTCCTTAGTAGCATGGATGTATGCTGAACCACCACCCTGGATAATTCCTTCCTCTACTGCTGCCTTTGTAGCTGCAAGAGCATCCTCAAGACGAAGCTTGCTTTCCTTCATCTCTGTCTCTGTAGCAGCACCTACGCGGATAACTGCAACACCACCTGCAAGCTTAGCAAGTCTTTCCTGTAATTTTTCTCTATCGAAGTCAGATGTAGTCTCCTCAAGCTGCATCTTAATCTGGTTAACTCTTGCTGCAATAGCCTCTGACTCACCATAGCCGTCAACAATAATTGTATTTTCCTTCTGAACCTTAACAGATTTAGCACGACCTAACATGTCAATTGTTGTCTCCTTAAGGTCAAGACCAAGCTCCTCAGAAATAACCTGACCGCCTGTAAGAACAGCGATATCCTTAAGCATTTCCTTTCTTCTGTCACCGTAACCCGGAGCCTTAACACCAACTACAGTAAAGGTTCCACGAAGCTTATTAACGATAAGTGTTGTAAGTGCCTCGCCCTCAATATCCTCAGCGATAATAAGAAGCTTAGCGCCCGACTGAACAATCTGCTCAAGCACAGGAAGGATTTCCTGAATGTTAGAAATCTTCTTATCTGTAATTAATACATATGGATTATCAAGATTTGCCTCCATCTTGTCCATATCTGTTGCCATATATGCTGAAATATAGCCTCTGTTAAACTGCATACCTTCTACAAGGTCAAGCTCAGTTTTCATTGTCTTAGACTCTTCAATTGTAATAACGCCATCGTTAGTAACCTTCTCCATAGCATCTGCTACTAACTGACCGATAGCCTCATCACCAGCTGAAATAGCTGCAACCTTAGCAATCTGCTCATAGCCAGTAATCTTAGAGCTCATCTTAGCGATAGCCTCTACCGCTGTATCTGTAGCCTTCTTCATACCCTTTCTAAGAATGATTGGGTTAGCTCCTGCTGCAAGGTTCTTCATACCCTCGTTAATCATTGCCTGCGCTAAAACTGTAGCTGTTGTTGTACCATCACCTGCTACATCATTTGTCTTGGTTGCAACTTCCTTAACAAGCTGTGCACCCATGTTCTCAAATGCGTTCTCAAGCTCAATTTCCTTTGCAATAGTAACACCATCATTTGTAATAAGTGGTGCACCATAAGACTTATCAAGAACTACGTTACGTCCCTTAGGTCCAAGTGTTACTCTTACTGTATCTGCTAACTGGTTCACACCAGCCTCAAGTGCTGCTCTGGCTTCTGCGCCATACTTAATTTCCTTTGCCATTTCTAACTACCTCCAATTTTTATTTCGAGAAGAATGGCTCTGCCATTCTTCATGAATGAAACTTAGATATTCTTAGCAGTCGTATTTTGACTGCTTAGAATGTCTTTTCATTCTACTATAGCTAAGATATCATTCTGCTTAACAATAATATACTCTGCATCATCAAGCTTAACCTCTGTGCCTGAATACTTAGAATATATAACAACATCGCCAACCTTAACCTGCATTGTAACTTCCTTGCCATCCACAAGTCCGCCAGGACCTACAGCTACAACCTCTGCCTGCTGTGGCTTCTCCTTAGCCTGACCAGGTAAAACGATTCCTGATTTTGTTGTCTCTTCTGCAACTGCCTGCTTCAAAACTACTCTGTCTCCTAATGGTACTAACTTCATATAATG
>JAZQLB010000303.1:0-4176 GCA_045542475.1 Lachnospiraceae bacterium
GCTAACTCAGCGAAGTACTTAATTGTACGAACCATCTGGCTTGTGTAGCTGTTTTCGTTATCATACCAAGATACAACCTGTACCTGTGTATTTCCATCTTCCATTGGAGCTACCATTGTCTGTGTAGCATCGAATAATGAACCATATGTCATACCGATAACATCGCTTGATACGATCTCATCTGTGTTGTAGCCATATGACTCTGTAGCAGCAGCCTTCATAGCCTCGTTAATCTGATCCTTTGTAACAGCACCCTTAACAACTGCAACAAGAATTGTTGTAGAACCTGTAGGTGTTGGAACTCTCTGTGCAGAACCGATTAACTTACCATTTAACTCAGGGATTACAAGACCGATAGCCTTAGCAGCACCTGTTGAGTTAGGAACGATGTTCTGAGCACCAGCTCTAGCTCTTCTCTTGTCACCCTTTCTCTGTGGTCCGTCAAGGATCATCTGATCACCTGTGTAAGCATGAACTGTTGTCATGATACCAGACTGGATTGGAGCTAAATCGTTAAGAGCCTTAGCCATAGGAGCTAAACAGTTAGTTGTACATGAAGCAGCTGAGATAATCTTATCATCAGGTGTTAATGTTGTGTGGTTTACATTGTAAACGATTGTTGGAAGATCATTTCCAGCTGGAGCTGAAATAACAACCTTCTTAGCACCAGCATCAACGTGTGCCTGTGCCTTAGCCTTAGATGTATAGAAACCTGTACACTCTAATACTACGTCAACGTCAAGCTCGCCCCATGGAAGCTCTGCTGCGTTAGCCTTAGCATAGATTGTAATCTCCTTACCATTAACTGTGATTGAGTTCTCACCGAATGATACTGAATCTGCATACTTATACTTACCCTGTGCTGTATCATACTTTAATAAGTGAGCTAACATCTCTGGGCTTGTTAAATCGTTGATTGCAACAACCTCATATCCTTCTGCATCAAACATCTGTCTGAATGCAAGACGACCGATACGACCAAAACCATTAATCGCTACTTTTACTGCCATTTTTAAATTCCTCCTAGTTAGTGAATAAAAATAATGATTGTTAATACTTAATCAATCTCGACTATTATTCTACCTAATAACTGTAAAAATATCAAGTCCAAAATTGAAATATCTTGATTTTTATAACCTTTTCCTTAAAAAAGGTCAAATGTAAGTGATTACATGCTACATTTTAGATAATTCATCAGCCAGAGCAAGTATCTGTGGTGCAAGTTTTTCACGCTGCTTTTTTGTTACATATTTATACACCGGATATGCAACAGAAAGCATTACTATTCCAATAATACCTACTATAATTCCAAGAACGAGATATGTATCCATCCATACCATTACAAGACTCATACCCGTACCCATTATCAAAGTACCCACAATTCCCAGAACCAACCTCCATATAGTACCCGCACGTTCCGCACTCTTGTCAAGCCTTCTAAGCATCGCAAGCTTATCCTCTGTCTGAGGCAGATACTTCTTTTTAATTCTATCGATTTCTTCCTGCTGTTTAGCAGAATATGTATACTCAAATGTATTATTGTTTTCCATTTCTTAACTCCAATCTTGTTTTATGTACCAGCCATACTGCCATTGCAAATTCCATAAAACATACTACCGAACCTGTAAGCAGATTCATAAGCCTTACAAAGCCCATATCTCCATCACCAAACTGAGTAAGCATGGCTGTCTGCAATGCCAGAATGGACATTATGGCACAGGACAATGATACCACCTTGGAGGCAGACAGAATGGGACGTTCCATTTTACGGTATTTTATCATATGCATAATGGCTCTCGTAAGACAGTAAAAGGTATATGCTGCCTGAGCATAGATTATAAATCCCGGATAATCATAGTATTTATTCTGCCAAATCATCTGCACCACCATGCCTGTAACAGCTATATTAAGAAGAAACATTAAGCAGCCGCAGGCATGACAGCTTCTAAGCTCGTACTGCCTTTGCTCATGTTCATCCTCAACCTGCTGCTTTTTCCTGTCACGACTTACCAGACCAAATCTTATAAGACTTAGAACAATATAGTACACTGCAATTGCTCCGGTCCATACAGAACGGTAAAAAATTCCCATTCCAAAATAAAACAGCGCATATACTATATTGAACGCCATATTGGTATACAGAGAAATGGCAGCTCGAAGAATCGGCTCTGATAAATACTTATTACTATATTTATTAGCATGAAGTGCTCTCTTAATTGCCCTGATTAAATCAGGTGACTTTAACATAACCACTACAAGAGTATATGCTGACAGAGGATAACTGCAATATGCCACTATCTGATTGGCATCCTTATAGCCTAAAGAATATACCAGCAGTACCGCTGATATAATTACTAATATAACCTTTACCAACCAATGTGGGAATATGAATATTTTTAATATTCTTTTCTGCTTCTCACTCATGCTTCCTCCATCCCATCAAGAACCACTGTAAATGTAGTCCCCTCTCCAACCACACTCTGAACACTGATATTTCCTTCAACAATATCTATAACTCTTTTTACAAGGGCAAGACCAAGACCATTCCCCTGTGTGGCATGGGAGGTGTCACCCTGATAAAACTTCTCAAATATATGCTTTCCTGTCTCAGGGCTGATTCCGCAACCTGTATCACTTACAGCCACATATATCTTATCATTTTCAGATTTTATCTTAACCGAAACTGTACCTCGCTCCTTACAGAACTTAATCGCATTGGAAAAAAGATTATTCCACACAAGACTAAGAAGTTCTGCATCCTGATACACAAAAATATCCTCTTCTACATCCGTCTCTATTTCCAATTCCTTCTGCTCCCACGCATATTCAAACATCAAAAGATTCTCGCATATCTGCTCCGTAAGATTATATTTCTTTTTCTCTGGATATATCTGCTGATTTTCTAAACGGTTAAGCTTAAGAATATTCATTATAAGATCCGAAAGCCTCTTGGTCTGCTGGGTAATTGCCCTCGAATACTCCTGCCTTTGTTCCTCTCTTAAGCCCGGTGCCTGCAGCATGGTCCCATAATTCTGGATAACTGCAAGAGGTGTCTTAAGCTCATGGGAAACATTGGATATAAAGTCCGTTCTAAGAGTCTCTACTCCGGCTAACTCAACAGTCATTTTATTAAGCTCTTTAATAATGGAATCAAATTCGTTAGCGCTATTTTCGCCCTGTATGTAAGGAATTCTGACTGTAAAATCCCCTTCCATAATCTGGTTAAGACACTCTATAATACGTCTTGCAGGTCTTTTTATTGTCCAATACCGTCTTCCCGCATCTATTATACAGAAAATCACAGTAAGCAAAATTATATTCCAAAGAGTAATAGGTGCTGCTTCTCTAATCTGTGCCTCATCCATATCAAGAAAATGCAGAAACAAAAGGAAGTTACAGGTCACCACAAATGCAATCAAGACAAAGAAGATTACAAAGTTCACCGCCATATGAAAAAACTCTTTTACCCCATATCTGAAAAGCTCTTTTTTCACTTAATCACCGCCTTATAGCCAAGTCCATGAACTGTTACAATTTCAAAGCTGTCGCACTCAGAGAACTTATCCCTAAGCTTAGTCATATATACATCCACCACTCGTGAACCCGAGCCTGACTCCGCATCCCAGAACTCATCCATAAGCTGTGAGCGTGTAAAGGTCTTCTTTGGGTAGGATAACAGCTTATACAATAAATTAAATTCCCTGACTGTAAGATTAATCTCCTCTCCTCGCAGGTAAGCTGTATGCTCCTGTGCATCAAGCACTACATCACCAATCTCAATCTTTTTATTAACCGATATCTTTGCTCTTCTAAGAAGTGCCTCAATACGAAGCAGCAGCTCCTCTAAATCCACAGGCTTAACCAGATAATCATCAATTCCTGCCCTGAATCCCTTCCTCTTTGACTCAAAATCATCCCTTGCAGTCATAAACAGAATTGGTATCTCTTCATTTAATGACCTTACCGTCTCCGCAAACTCATAGCCGTCAATCTTTGGCATCATAATATCTGATATAATTAAATCAAACATGGTTCCATACATTGCATCATAGGCTTCTGTGGCATCAAGTGCCCCAACCGCCTCGTAGCCGTTCTTGTTAAGAAACATACATACTGTACGATTAAGAGCTTTGTCATCCTCTACTAATAATATTTTTATCATGGGCACCTCGCATA
>JAZQLB010000304.1:0-11639 GCA_045542475.1 Lachnospiraceae bacterium
TCAATAACGAAATCACCGGGAGCAATAGTCGTCTTAGCTGCCGCTTTTGCTGCTACTGCTTCTTCAGAAGCCTTTCCCTCGCTCTTAGCTTCAATTTCCTCTACTGATGACTCAAGGTCAATCAATATCTCTGAACCAAAGCTGTCAAAGCCTCTTTGGAACTCGGTTGGTGTACATTCACAGATGTCCACCTTTTTAATATCATAGCCTTCCTTTACAATCTCACGAAGCTCTGCTTCGCTGCACTGTGCCTGTAAAAGCACCTTAAAACCATTTTCCAGAATCTCATCTGCCGCCTTCTCGTCAGAAACAAGATCCTCAGGATAATGTAATAAATCCTCTGCAATATCCCTTAATGCAAATACAGTTTTGTATGCATGAATATTAGCAAGCTCGACTCCCGGATTAAAGGTTAAATAGATTTTGTAGAAGTGACTGGCACTGGTTGCCATTGGTGCAATATAGAACTGCTGAGGCTCCACATGCACATTCTCCTTAATCTCCTTTGCCTTTTCTCCATCCCCGCTCTTAATTGCTGTCAGGAATTTGTCAATTGCTGCTACAAGCTCCGTCGCATCACCATCTGCCGACTCACCCTCAGAAAGCTTATCCATCTCTCCTGTAATGAAATCTGCGACCTGCAACACATGTTCAACCAGCTCCAGATGTGGAACATTCTGTGGTCTAGATTCTCGCAAATAATAGAATACATCCTCCAATTTGTGAGAAATCTTAGTAACCTGCTCGAACATCATAATTCCCGAAGAACCCTTTATGGTATGCATTGTTCTGAATATCTCATTAATCGCATCCTCATCAAAGCATTCCTCGTCCTTCTGCTCTAGTACAATCTCCTGAAGCCTCTCAAGCAGCTGATTGTTCTCAAACAAGTACACGTCCAGCATGTCTTGTGTGTTAAACTCTTCTGCCATTTAATGCTCCTTTCTATATAAGTCCGAATTTTTTAAGTACCTGTTCAAATCTGTCCTGGTCAATAGGTTTTCCAGAATAGACCGTACATCCCAGCTCAAATGCCATCTTAACATTCTTCTCTTCATTCAATGCTGTAGTCATAATAATCTTTGCTCCCTTATCAGGTGGGATATTCCTCTCCTTCTCAAGATTACGAATTCCCATAAGTGCCTGATATCCATCCATAACCGGCATCATAATGTCAAGACACACCAAATCATATGGTTCATCATCCTCCAACGCCATCATAAATGCATCAACCGCTTCCATTCCATCTACGGTTACATCACATTCCCCGTATTTTGACAAGAAGCCCGTCATAAATTTTCTTGTGACGAAATCGTCCTCTGCTAATAATATTTTCATAAACCTTCCCTTTCTGCCACTTACATTTTGCTAAGTATTGAATAAGTTCTCTTAGCAATATCCGGCAATTTCTCCTGGTATTCTACAGCACCGATATCGTAGGCAACCTTTGGCATACCATATACAACACAGGTAGATTCATCCTGTCCTATAGTTCTTGCGCCTGCATTCCTCATGGCAAGAAGCCCCTTAGAGCCATCGCCTCCCATTCCGGTTAGTATAATTCCTACCGCTTTTTTTCCTGCCACTTCAGCCACAGACTGGAACAGAACATCAACTGACGGGCTGTGTCCGTTGACCTTCTCTCCCGGCTTAATTACCACCTGATATGTGCCATTTACTCTTACCAAGTGCATATGTGAATCGCCTCCCGGTGCTATAAGCACCTGTCCGGGCGATACAATATCTCCTGTCTTTGCTTCCCTTACACAGACCTGACATTTGTCATTAAGTCTGTCCGCATACATTTTTGTAAAGCCTGCCGGCATATGCTGTACGATAACCACTCCCGGAATATCTGTACCAAATTCCTTAACAACTGAGGTTATTGCTTCTGTCCCCCCTGTTGAAGCTCCTATTGCCACTATCAAATCCTTATTACCGGCTGCAAGCTGTTGATTAAGCGGAGCAAGTGCAGTCCGCCTATGCTGCCCCACCTTTGCCACGGATGCAATCTTAATTTTTACCAAAAGCTCCTTTTTAATAAACTCTTCTATTCCTGCTCTGGTTGCTCCCTGTGGCTTTGCTACAAAATCAACCGCACCCGCATTAAGCGCATCAAATACTTTATCACTTAAGGAGCTTATCACCACCACCGGCATCGGGTACTGCGGCATAAGCTTTCGCAAAAATTCAATTCCGCTCATTCTTGGCAGCTCAATATCCAATGTCATAACATCCGGCTTATACTCAAGAATGGCATCCCTTGCCTCATATGGGTCCTTCACCGCTGCCACCACCGTAATTCCCGGGTCTGCGTTTAAGGACTGCACCAAAAGCTCTCTGAATACATAGGAATCCTCAACCACCAACACTCGAATCTGGCGCATATAATAATCACCCTTTCCTATTTTCGGAAAATAGATGGCTGAATAAGCTCAAATGGAGTAACACTTTTATCTATGGTCTCTGTTCGTCCGATAAATAAATAACCTCCCGGCTCCATCACGTCATATACCTTCTGAATTAATTCCTGTTTCGTCTTTTTATCAAAATAAATCATTACATTACGCAAAAAAACAATATGCATCTTCTTCCTGAAAGGAAACTCGTCCATAAGATTAAACTGCCTGAATATAAGCTCATCCTTAATTTCTTTAGTAACCTCGTACACTTCCTTACCCGGCACCTGCTTTAAAAATCTTCTTTTCCAGCTGTCCGGAAGCTCTGCAATCTGCTCACTATTATATCTTCCCGCTATAGCCTGCTGTAATGCCTGTGTTGAAATATCCGTTGCAAGAACCTTCGTATCCCATTCTTCATGCTCTAACCCAAAAAACTCCTTAAGAAGCATAGCCAGCATATACGGCTCCTGACCTGTGGATGCTGCTCCGCACCAGATGCACAAATCCCTGCTGTGAGCCTCTTTAATTCTAAGCTGAGGAAGCACAATCTGCTTAAGATAATCAAAATGTTCAAATTCCCTCATAAAAAATGTGTGATTAGTGCTTAAAATATTAACCATCTCTCGCTCTAATCTCCCGGTAAAATCAGCCTCCACCGCATTCATATATTCGCTATAGCTGCCAAAGCCATTCATTCGGATATAATTATCCAGACGACCCTGCATTATCTCTTTTTTGCGCTCCATATCAATTCCATATCGGCTCTTTAAAAAGCGATATATCCGCAAAAATTCCTCATCTGTCATATAATCACCACACTTTTGCCTCTAATGAAGCTGTCGTACTATCTTTTTTAATATCCAGAATATATCCGGATTAAACTTTTTACCTGAATCCTTCTCCATAATCTCAAGGGCTTCAGCCTGAGTAAATGCTTCACGATATGTACGTCTCTCTGTAAGCGCACAATAAGTTCCTACTACTGCTACAATCTGAGCGGCAAGAGGAATATCATCCCCCTTCTTACCAATAGGATAACCGCTTCCGTCCCAATTCTCATGATGGTAATGTGCAATATCAGTTGCCATGCTTATAAACTTATTATCACTTCCACTTCCGCCTATATCGCTTAATATTCTGGCACCTGTAGTTGTATGGGTACGCATAATATCAATCTCTTCCTTAGTAAGAATACCCTTCTTCTGCAGAATATTGGTCGGAATGGACATATTACCCAAATCACATAAGGGTGCTGCAAGTTCTATAGTCTCTATATAGCTGTCAGATATAACCTGACCATAGTTGTCCGACAACTGCATAGCCTCTGCCAGAACCCTGCAATTATCGCTTAATCGCTCCATATACTCCTCATCATAGCTGGCATTCTCTCTCGCAACTCCGATAAGAGCATATAATACATGTCTTCTCTCCAGTTCAACCTTTCTAAGCTGCTCATTAACTGATATCTGAAGCTTACGGTTCATCTCCGCCATACGCTGGTTGGCATCATATAATTTCAGATGCATACCGACTCTCGCCTTAACAACCTCAGGTATAAACGGCTTAGTAATATAATCCTCACCACCAAGTGAAAAGCCCTTAACAATGTCCTCCGGTTCATCAAAGGCTGAGATAAATATAATTGGTATATCCCTTGTCTCAGCATCGTCTTTTATCCTCTGGCACACCTCATATCCATCCATCTCCGGCATGGCTATATCAAGAATTATAAGCTGGGGCTTAATATGCTTCACCATCTTAAGTGCCTGTATTCCATTCTCAGTCAGTATCGGCTTATGTCCCATATCCGTTATAATATCCCTTAAAACGAATCTGTTTGCCTCCACATCATCCACTATCAAAACTCGTGAAATATCCTTGTCAACTGCCATATACCCTCCACGATATTAGTAACTGTAATTAATCAACCATCTATGCTAACAGCTCCTGTAATGTATCATAGGCTGTTACTGCCTTGTCATAGTCCGCCTTCTGTACTGCCATCTTAAGTCTCAGTGCAGCACTCTTTATCTCTCTAGGAGCCTCCTCCAAAAGCTGCTTTACCGTATCCGCAAAGCCCTCTGCCTTTTCCCAGTTCTCCATCTCAACACAGAGTATCAGCTTGGACAGTTTCTTATCAAGCTCCGCCTTATTCTCCGGTTCACCATACCTCCACACCTTCTCTACATCCGTTGCAGGCATTACACTTTGAAGCTTCTTAAGAATATTTTTCTCCTCACCATCTGTTACATATTCACTTCTCTCATATTGTCCTGAAACAGTTCGTACAATCTCTGGAAGGTCAACCCATACATTAAATGAGAAGTTCGTACCCTTACCCTCATCACTGTTAACATGAATATGTCCATCCATAAGCTCTACCAGCTGCTTGCAGATGTTAAGACCAAGCCCCGTGCCGCCGTACTTCCTCGAAATAGAGGCATCCACCTGTGAAAAGCTCTTAAACAGCTTATCCTGGTCTTTTTTTGCTATTCCTATTCCTGTATCCATTACCATAAAGAACAGCTCTATTCTATTGCCGGAATGTGCCGTCCTGACTACCTCCACATGTATCCTGCCCACCGAGGTAAACTTATAGGCATTAGAAATCAGATTATTAAGCACCTGAACTATTCTAAGCTCATCTCCAATTACAGTCTCCGGTATATCCGGCGAAACCGCTACGGAGAACTCCAGCCCCTTCTCTATTATTCTGTTACTGTGATTACCCTTAACATACTCAATCATATTACGGAAATTAAATTCCTGTGGCTCCAATATAAACTTGCCTGCCTCCAGCTTGGAAAAATCAAGAATATTATTAATTATGGCATTCATATCCTTGCAGCCACGCTCCACCAGCCCTAAAAGCTTCAGCTTCTCTTTATCCGTCTCAAGCTCCAAAAGCTGTTTGGTATTACCAAGAATACCATTCACCGGAGTTCTAAGCTCATGGGTAACATTCGCTACAAACTCAGTCTTAACCTTCTGTGCTTCCTCTGCCTCCAAGTCTGCCTGACCAGCTCTCTTCTCAAGCAGATTCTGCGTAGTTGCATTATGAATCTGACATATATACAATCTGTTCTTTTTTAATGAAAAGGCTTCATCACCCTTAAACGGTTCATCAAAAACCATCAGCTTCACCTTAGCAGGAAAGCAGGTTCTGTTCTTACGATATGCCATCATATCGCCCAGCCAGTCATTCATATTATCCTCCAGCATAAAGCTTCCATCCTCTGACTGAAACTCTCCCGGAAAAATATCAGTAATAGAATTAGTGCATAAATCCTCTCCATATTCCAGTTGTTCCTTTGCCGACTGATTTGCATATACAATTTTGCCTTCTGTATCAAATATAATCATTATTTCTAATGCATTATCTATCGAAAATCGAAACAATTCATTATGCATTTATCTTCACTCTCCACAATATCAGATACTAAAATTATAGTAAAATCGAACTAATTTTACAAGAGCCTTTTTTAAAAAACTATGAATTTTTCAAGATATTTTTTATCATTCACTTTATATTGTATTGATTTGTTTGAATTTTACTTGCTTTTTACACAAAATATCCAAAAAGTAAACACCACTTTCTCAGTACTTAGGTCATGGTCTGTTTGCAATCAAAAAGGGAAGCTCCTTACAAGCTTCCCTTTAATGGTTAGTTTTTCATTTTATCTTTTACATATGCCTGAATTACCATATTGTCCTCCGGCATTCTACAGCCTACAATATAGGTTCCGTTATCATTAGAGGAACGAATGATAACACCGGTAAGTGGTTTGTTATTCAATACTTCAAAGTCCTTAATGGTTATTCTTATCCTTTCGCCTATTGCATTGGCAAACTCCTCTGCTCTTACAGCAATAGCATAGCCGCCGGCACTAATATTTACCATTCTTCCGCTATAGGTCTTTTTAAGTGATGTAAATTCAATATCACAGGTATTCGTCATTGGCATTCTAGGATGCTTTCTTCTGTTTACAACCTTAGGACTGCTGTCAAGATGCATCTGATAATGACCTACGCGCTCCTTCTTCATCTTGCTGACTGAAATATCGTTCCAGGTATATACCGAATTACCTACAACCGCCTGCACGTCAAACTTCTTTGAATGACCCTCCAGTATATTCTCCAGCTGAATAGATGCCTTTACTATTACCAAGTCATCCTTAACTGATATCAGCTCCGCATTATATTCCCGCTTCTCAGACTTATTTATAAGCTTAATATTCATGCCTGCTGATAAATCCTTGGCACTCATAAACCCTCCTGCACCAAGCTCTTCAACCAGCTTACCAACAACAGTCTCAATATTAACAACGTTACGGGCTGTCTCCTCATACTTACTAAGCATGCTAACTGTGGTAGTCTCCGAATCAATTACACTATCGGTCATCTCTACCATGGTATTCTGTACCTGTTTCATGTTATCAACCATGCTCTTATTAGCACTCTCAACCTGCTTCATGGCAGAATCCACAACTCTGATTTCTTCACCCAGCTGCTTAGAGTCTCCGGCAATCATGCCAACACTCTCATTAACTGCCTGCATTGCCTCAAGACTTTCATTAATAAGATTAAGAATTGTTGTAATGGATTCTGTCATCTTATCAGAGGTAACCTCTAAATGTCCCAGTGCCTCCATAATGCTTCCCGATGAATTAGCAGTACCCATACTAAGATTTCTGATTTCATCAGCAACTACTGCAAAGCCCCTTCCTGACTCTCCTGCTCTTGCCGCTTCAATAGAAGCATTAAGTGCCAGAAGATTAGTCTTATTTGAAATGCTCTCAATAGTACCGGTCTCTTCCTTAACCTTATCAAACTGACTTCTAAATTCCTTTAAAACAGCCTCAACATCCTCTGATAATCTGGCAATAACATTAGTTGATTCCACAACCTTCTCAAGCTGCTTAGAGCTGTCCTGCGCATGCGTAACTGAGGTCTCACTAATCTCAACAATATGCTCAACCAGTTCTGCTACATTGCCTACCTGATTATCAATATCCTTTGACATCTCCATGGAAGAATCAATATTCTCACTTAACATCTGACTCTTTCTCGCCAGGTCTTCCATGCTGTCGGCAACTATACCTGCACCTTCCTTATTCTCCTCTGCAAGCTCTCTTACTACAACCACGCCGTCAACAACCGCATTACTTGCAATCTTAACCTGATCAACCGTAGTAATGACCTTATTTAAATTGGACTGTACAGAAAATAAAAGTGCCTCATCTGACTTAATCATATGAGTGATGGCAACTGTTATGGCAATAAACGTAAACAGCAATACACCTATCTGAATCTCATAATTGGAAATATCCTGTGCCGTATTCATACCATTAAAATAATTTCTGATTACTGCAAACACAAGAATCGCCATACAACAAGCACCCAGACTGAATATGAATTTCTTATTCTTGTAGATAATCATCATACATATAATTGGTAAAATATATGTAAACGCCAGTGTTCCAGGAGAGGTCAGCATAATATACATATAAAACAGTCCGTAGCCATATCCCACAAATAACTGATACAGCTTACTATGCCAGCCCTTAACCTTAAGAACCACAAATCCTGCCACATAAGGCACCCACGCACACACTAACAGAAACGCATAAAATGTAACGGTCTGAAGTCCCTTAACAACCTCAAGGGCATATAATACAGAAAATACAGCCATAACCACAGTCCACATAGTCATAGCTTTTTTATTAGCACTTGCCGCAAAGGCTTTTTCATTATATTCCATACCTTATCCTCCGTTTTGTAGTATTTTAGAACTATTTTAGTTCCATTTTACCATGTGCATGATATTTTTTCCACATATTTTTTTATTTTTAATAACTTTATCCCCATTTATAAAGCAGACAAATATTCTATCAGCTCGTCAAAGCTGCCCTTGTCATATCCGCTGATATCCTTATTATGCTTATTTATAATACAATCCGTCAGTAAAAACACCCTCATACCGATACTCTCTGCCACCATATCCTCATTCACATCATTACCAACCATAAGACACTCTTCCGGTTTGCAATTAATGCGATGACATATATCAAGATAATACTCCACATTAGGCTTACTGTAGCTGTAATCCTCATATGTGGTATACAGATAAAAATCCTCTGGTGCAAGTCCTGCCCAGTTCATGCGTTTTCGTGTAGCAATCGCCGGAAACAGCGGATTAGTGGCAAGCACCACCAGCCTGCCCCCTGCCTTTGCCGTCTCCACCGCCTGCTTAGCCTTCGGAGTATAGCCACAGGAATCCTTCGCCTTATCAAATTCCCCTGCATAAAAGGCATCAAATTCCTTCTTATCCTCCCAAACTCTGTCTCCATATGCCTTCGCAAAGCTATCCCAGAACACCTCCTCGTTAGTGAGCGAACCATCATTTAACATCATTTTTTGTGTTCCCTTTAGAACATTATCAATAATATTCTCCTGCGGATACTCCATGGCTGCCATCCTTGCTGCCAGAAGTCCGAAATATCTCTTTGCAAAAACATCGTAGTCCATTGGAAGAAGTGTTCCGTCCAAATCAAATAATACTGCTTTTATTGCCATTTCAAAAAAACCTCTTTAATACTTAATTTCCATCTGTGTTTCATCCCACTTAATATCCAGCTGGTGAAGCATAGTTGCATTAGCACCGGCTGTTCCCGTATGCATTACACCGCTTCCTCCAAATTCATTTGTGGTAATCTTGGCTGATAAATTAACCTCATGAAGAAGTCCTGCTGCCCTTTGCTCATCACTCTGCTCATGGGTAGTTTCCACATGTGCAGTAAAGGTATTGCCTGTTACACTAAGATTAATTGTACAGGTTGAATTATAGCAGGATGCTGACACCGGCTCCGATATAGCGGCAGTCTCTCCATTCTTATACTCCATAAGGGTAAAATCAACTGCGTTTGAATACTTGCTGGTTCTCTCTATTCTAAGAGCATAGCCTGTTAGCGTGGCAGTATCAAATTTAATGTATATATCCATATACTGAGCTGTTGCACTGCCAAAGCCCTGTCCTGCCGATTTACAGGTATCCACAACCAGTTCAACCGTCATATCACCATAGCTGCCTGCAACCGGAGTATATAACATTCTTGCTCCTCTTACGCTCTGTAAAAAACCAGTTCCTGTTGCTCCGCCCTCACCGGCGCCATATATCCATGCCGAGCCTTCAGTCGGGCTCCAGTCATATTCCGCAGTATCAAGAGGCTTGTAACCACCAAGCGTAAAGAAGCCCTCCTTAATCTCATACTGCGCTATAGCAGGCATATTCTGAAAATCAGTAGATATACTCATAGCAATATTATCATCCCAGCTTATAACCCTGTCAGTAACTACAGTTACCTTCTCACCTGCCTCTGAGCCCTCCTCCTTAGGATTAATCTCAGCGATAATATAATAACCCACATCTCCCGGAGTTAATACATATTCATATTCCGGCTCATCAAGTCTTGTAACCGCAGTTGCAATTTTGTTACTGCCCTGTGGATCCAAGCTTCTGTACCAGTTAATCACGGATATATCCTTGCCCTCTGTAGCAAGAGTATAATCCACTCTTACAACATCCGTTGTATACTCATCCGATTTACCAATTGAAAGAGCCGGCTCTGTTGCAAATTCAGGGGCTTTAAGAGTTTCAGGAACCACCGTTACATATACGCCCGTTCTAAGGCCGCTTGCTCCCGTCACATATATCATACCGGATACTGATTTAATTCCGGTATTCTCTACAGTATAGCTACAGGTTCCATCTCCATTATCCTTAAGTATTACATAATCCTTAAGTGAGTCCTCAACCTCCCATGTTACAGTATCATTAAGCTCTACACCGGCTACATTTCTAAAGAAAGCATATCCATAGCCTGCAGCTGCACTTTCTCCCGTCTTTAAGGTCGCGCGAAGAGGCTCCGCTGTCATTGCCACCGGGTAAGAAGTATAATCCGCTGATACTGCCTCTATCTCCGTCCTATTATCCAACGGGTCCCAGCCGTCATTTCCTTTTAAAAGGTTATATGTATTATATATGACCTTGCCGTCTGCCTCTATTTTATACGCCTTAAGTGCCTCTGTGCCTGTTAAATCAACTGTATTATACGGATTATTTTCAGCCACAGTAATCGGCTGTCCATTAACTGTTACATTCGCTTGATTACAACGAAGTACATTATTAGGCTCCGGTGTCCATTCCACACTAAAATTCTCTGACTCTGTTTTAAACTCACAGTCAATAAGTGCTACTGTGCCTCCTGCCTTAGTAAGATATTGGGTACCCTCAACTTTTGAATCAAATACACAGTTTAAAAATACTGCACCACTTCCTGTTGTATTATAAAATGGCTTAGAGCTGTAAAAGCCAAAGGTACAGTCAAGAAACACCGCCGTTCCCGGAAGCGCATCATCCGTACATTCTATATGACAATCCTTAAACAATATTCTTCCTGTTGTTCCTGCAAAAGGACAGGAATTAAGTCTGCTTAAGAAATTACAGTTAATTGCCACAATCTTATCACCATTTGTAAGGGCAAGCTGTGCCTGCGTTATAGCCTCTGCCCTCTTAGTTCTTGAAAGCTCCGGCTTAAGCGGATACTCCAAATCCACATTACAGTAATTACCCATGGTAAGATTTTCTGTTCTGGTTCCCTTACCATTAAAATAGAACATTGTGTAATTACCCTTTGCTCCCTGTGTCTGACCTCGGTTTACTGCAAGCACTACATTTGCAGGGTCGTCAGTAAGACCAATAAGACTTAAGAAATCGCAGTCAATTACCATTCCATATGGCACATCTCCGCTATCTGCCACTCTTATCTCCGGATCATCCGGGTCATCTATCCAATATACATATGGCGCAATATAGACCTTCATAGGCTCTTCCTCTGTTCCGTCCTTCACTGCCGCCATAGCATCCTCAAAATTATTATATACATATTCATATTTATCTGCGGTTTCATCACTAAGCGTTCCATCAATATATAATGCTTTTTCTCCCAAAGTGATTTTTTCGCCTGCATACTTAATATAACTGCCATAGAAGCCTACAGGATTCTCCTTGTCAAGTGCCTCATAGCCGTCCACGCCCGCAGCGCCTCCTTTGCCCAAAAAAGTAATAAGCATAACCGCCAGACCTCCAATTAAAGCTAACAGCAATGCTAACTGTCCTCGTTTACTCAACCTGTATATCCTCCTTGATGAATATTTATGCCGTGGGGATGTACATTT